>JBATTX010000303.1:0-5836 GCA_049670825.1 Arcobacteraceae bacterium
GAACCAAATAGTGTACCCATTGATTCTAGTAGTTGTTCTGCTAGTTTTGTTTTTTGTAAAATAATACCCATGAAAATAAATAAAGGAATCGCCATTAATATTGTATTTCCCATTATCGAATAAATTCTAAAAGGCATCATATCAAAAAGGCCGATTCCTTGAGTCAGAGCCTCAATAAACCCATCTGGCATACCATCTGAAAAACCTTCAGAATAGATACCAAAAACAAGTGCAACTCCACCAAATGTAAAAGCAACTGGAAATCCAGCTAACAGCATGATTAATGCTGTAAAAAACATATATACACCAATCATCTTATAGTACCTCGTCTTTATGTGAATGTTGTTCTAGTGTTCTTGCTTCAAAAATAATAGAACCATTTTTTAATATAAATGAAACAGTTGCAATAAGTAAAAATACAAATGATGTAGCAATTGCACCTTTGATTATCCATCTATTTGTAAGCCCACCTGGATCGCCACTAATCTCACCCATCTCATAAGCACCATGTGCAAAATCAAATCCTGTATTTAAAATAATCAATGAAAAAGGGATGATAAAAATAAATGCACCTATAATATTAATAAGTGCTTGTTTTTTAGGAGCCATTCTTTCATAAAACATATCAACACGAACATGACCATCCTCTTTTAAAGCATACGCCATACCAAATAAAAATACAATAGAGAAAAGATGCCACTCTAATTCTTGCATCCCGATAGAACTATTTTTGAAAAAATATCTCATGAGTACATCATAAAATACATTTAATAACATCAGAATCATCGCAACAGCTGCAATTCCTCCGATTAGATTTGTAAACTTATCTAAAATATTGATAACTTTATCTAAAAATTTAACCATTTTTTTTCCTTTTAATAACATCCAGTTTAATTAACAATAAAATTAATTAAAATCGATATTTTTCATAGATACAAGCTGGAAGTATCCAGCTTGTAGTACTTATTTTTCTTCTAAACTTTTTAAGTAAGAGTAATCAGACAGTAGAGTCCAAGGTCTTATTTGTTTCATGTAGTTTGCTTGTGAATCTAAAATCTTTTTAGCAAGTGGATCAGCAGCAGCTTTTTCAACTAACAGTTCATCATTTGCTTTTCTAATTGCAGACATAACATCTTTTGGAAATGTTTTAACTTTAATATGTGGGAACTCTTTTTTCATAGTAGCCCAGTTTTTACCACTTTCGTGATTTGATTGAGTTAACATATCATAAGAAGCAGTTTTCATAGCAACTTTTATAATCTCTTGTAAATCTTTTGGAAGTGTATCCATAAATTTTCTGTTGATTAAAAATTGTAACTCTGTTGCTGGTTCGTGCCAACCTGTGTAATAGTATGGAGCAACTTTATGGAATCCCATTCTTAAATCAAGTGATGGTCCAACCCATTCTAAAGCATCAATTGTTCCTCTATCAAGCGCTGTATATAACTCACCTGGAGCAATATTTGTAACATTTACACCTAATTTAGAGATAACTTCACCAGCAAAACCAGGGATTCTCATTTTTAAACCTTTAAGGTCGTCAAGAGTATTGATCTCTTTTTGGAACCATCCACCCATTTGATTTCCTGTGTTTCCACCTGGAAATGAGTAAAGATTGTGCTCTTTGTATACTTCATCCATTAGTTTCATACCATCATCGTAATAAAACCATGCAAATTGCTCAGACGCAGTCATACCAAATGGCATAGTTGTAAAGTATAATGTGTTAGGAACTTTACCTTTCCAGTAGTAAGATGCTGAGTGACCCATTTCGTATTGTCCAGATTTAACCATATCAAATACACCAAATGGTGCTTTGTGTTTATTTTTTGAATCAATTCTAATGTTTAATCTACCATCACTCATTGCTTCTGCCATATTTTTAAAGTTAATAACAGCATCACCAAATACTGGGAAATTTGACGGCCATGTCATAGCCAACTTAATTGTGTAAGTTTTTTTAGCTTCTACTTTTACTTGTTCTGTCTTTTTATCATCAGTACAACCTGTAAAACCTAAACCAAGGATAATAGTACTTATTAAACCTAATGCGAGTGTTCTCATTGTTTCTCCTTTGTATAATTGATTTATAATCAAGAAAAGTTTATCAAGTGGGGATAACATCCGTATAACAAAAAGAGGAACTAAATGTTATATGGCAAAGAATTGCTAATTACATTATAAATGTTACAAATAGATACAAAATAAGAAAGATAATAGGGTATATAGTTATAAAACGATTCAATATCATAGAATAATATGTCACTTAATTACAATGTATACTATCTCATAAGAATATAAATCCAATTTAGAATCAAAACTGTACAAATAGTAATATAGTATAAATATTGTATAAAACAATTTATTGTATATATTTTATACAATAAAGTTGTATAAAAGAAATTAAAATATGTCATAATTTCTTATCAAAAAAAAAGGAATTAAAATGGAAAATTTTGCAGACGTAAAATA
This sequence comes from Arcobacteraceae bacterium, assembly GCA_049670825.1. GTDB lineage: Bacteria > Campylobacterota > Campylobacteria > Campylobacterales > Arcobacteraceae > JAIOSF01. The sequence continues at coordinate 2,473 of JBATTX010000303.1, forward strand.
TATTTTAGATGGATTCTTGTTTGTGTTCGCAGGAATTCTAGTAATGTGGATGGCAGCAGGTTTTGCTATGTTAGAGGCTGGTCTTACACGATCAAAAAATAATGCTACGGTATTAACAAAAAATGTTGCGTTATTTGCAATCTCTTGTATTATGTTCTACTTTATAGGATTTAATGGAATGTATGGTGAAGGAAATGCTTTTATAGGAAGTTTATCAATGGTTGATGAAACAACTCCTGCAGGTGCTTCATATCCAGTAATGGCAGATTTCTTTTTCCAAGTAGTATTTGTTGCAACTGCTGCATCAGTTATCTCTGGGACTATTGCTGAAAGAATGAAACTTTGGCCATTTTTAATCTTTGTTGTTGTTTTAAGTGGTTTAATTTACCCAATTCAAGGTCACTGGACATGGGGCGGAAGCTTAACAGGTGATGATGGATTAATTGCTGGTTTCTCTGACTTTGCTGGATCTACAATCGTTCATAGTGTAGGTGGATGGGCTGCTTTAGCTGGTGTTCTTATTCTTGGAGCTAGAAAAGGTAAATATGGTAAAGATGGTAAAGTAAGACCAATTCCAGGTTCTAACCTTGCTCTTGCAACATTAGGTACAATCATTTTATGGATGGGATGGTTCGGATTCAACGGTGGATCTCAACTAGCTATGGGAAGTAAAGATGATATCAATGCAATCGCTTCTGTAATTGCAAATACAAATATGGCTGCTTGTGTTGGTGCAATAACAGCTGCGTTATTTACACAACTTCTATACAAAAAAGTTGATTTAACAATGGTTTTAAATGGTGCTCTTGCAGGATTAGTTTCTGTAACTGCTGCTCCTGATGCTGGTATGATTTATGCTCTAGGTGTTGGTTTTGTTGGTGCTATCTTAGTTGTACTTGCTGTTCCTATGTGGGATAAAATGAAAATTGATGATCCAGTTGGTGCTTTATCTGTTCACTTAGTAGCAGGTATCTGGGGAACATTAGCTGTTGGTTTATTTACAGCTTCTGGAACATTCATGGGACAACTTAAAGGTGTAGTTGTTATTGGAGCATTTGTTTTCATCACATCATTTGTAGTATGGAAATTACTTGACATCATCTTTGGTTTAAGAGTTGATGAAGAGATTGAAATCGAAGGTCTAGATATACATGAAACTGGTTTAGAATGTTATCCAGAATTCAAAAAAGCGTAAGGAGTAAATAATGAAAAAAATTGAAGCTATAATCAAACCGTTTAAATTAGAAGATGTAAAAGATGCTTTAAGTGAAGCTGGAATAACAGGTATGACTGTAACTGATGTAAAAGGTTACGGTAGACAACAAGGTCACTCTGAATTATACAGAGGGGCTGAGTATATAGTTGATTTCTTAGCAAAAACAAAAATCGAATTAGCTGTAAATGATGAAGATGTTGAGAATGTTGTAAAACTTATCACAGAATCTGCAAGAACAGGTAAAATTGGTGATGGAAAAATATTCGTTTCTTCACTAGATGAAATTATCAGAATCAGAACAGGTGAAGTTGGATCTGAAGCTGTATAGTTAAAATTCATCTTATATCGATAAATAAAACATCAAAAACTCCTCAAGTGTGTACTTGGGGAGTTTTTTATTTATATGAAATTAAATTATAAAAGGTATAATAGTTGTATGAAAATAATAAATACTAAAGATACAAATTTCAAAGAAGAATTTGAAAACATACTGGGTCGCGCTAAGGTTGATATCAAAAAGGTATCTGGAATAGTTAATAACATCATAGATGATATTATAGAAAATGGAAATAAAGCTGTAAGTGAACATATCGCACAGTTTGATCACTGGCATCCTATCTCTGATGATGATCTTTTTATTGATGTAGAAGATATGCAAAATGCATATAACAATATTGATCCTAAACTCAAAGAGTCTTTACATTTAGCTTACGATAGAATCAAAGCTTACCATGAAAAACAATTACCAAAATCATGGATTGACTTTGAAAACAACGGTACAATATTGGGACAAAAAGTGACTGCTGTAGATAGAGCAGGGCTTTATATTCCTGGTGGAAAAGCTGCATATCCAAGTAGTTTATTAATGAATGCAATTCCTGCTATTGTTGCAGGTGTCCAAGAGATAGTTGTATGTACACCAACACCTGATAATGAACCAAATGAGTTGTTATTGGCTGCTTGTCACTTATGTGGTATTAAAACTGTTATGAAAGTTGGAGGTGCAAGTGCGATTGCAGCGATGGCTTATGGTACTGAAACATTAAAAAAAGTTGATGTGATTACGGGACCTGGTAATATTTTTGTAGCAACTGCAAAAAAACTTGTATTTGGTGAAGTAAACATAGATATGATTGCAGGTCCATCTGAGATTGGTATTTTAGCTGATGAAACAGCAAAACCAAAATACTTAGCAATCGATCTTCTCTCACAAGCAGAGCATGATGAGATGGCTAGTTCTATTATGATTACAACATGTGAAGAGATAGCAAAATTTACAAGCAATGAAGTAGATAACTACTTAAATGTTTTAACAAGAAACGAAATAGCAAAAAAATCTATCGATGAAAGAGGGTGTATTATTATTGCATCATCTATGAATGAAGCTATTGATTTGATGAATGAGATAGCACCTGAGCATTTAGAAGTGATGACAAAATCACCTTTTGAACTGTTACCTCAGATTAAACACGCTGGTGCTATTTTCTTAGGTGAAAATACACCTGAACCTATTGGAGATTATATAGCTGGTCCTAATCATACATTACCAACAGGTGGAACTGCAAAATTTTATAGTCCATTAAATGTTGAGAACTTTATGAAAAAAAGTAGTATTATCAGCTTTAGCCAAAATGCTATCAATGAAATAGGTGAACAGTGTGCACTACTTGCTGATACAGAAGGTTTAACAGCACATGCCGAATCTGTACGAGTGAGAATACAAAAGTAACCAATGTCAAAGTACACAGCTCTTTTAGAAGATGAAAATGATATCTTTGCAGGAACTCCTCAATCTAAGTTTTGGGATATTGTTAATAGTGCAAATGATGAATTAGTAAAAGAGCAAGTGGATAAGATGTTTGAAAAGTTTACCGCGATGGAATCACTTTTAACCAATATACATGGTGAAGAGAAACTTCATCAAATGATACAAGAGTATTCGTATAAAAACTCTATCGAGTTAGAATCCAATAAAAAAAGTACTTATGTGGAAATTACTAGTGAGATAATCTCACAGTTAGATAGTTAATAATTAATAAAAGGTTTGAGATAAAATATGGAAGAGTTATCATTAGTTAAAAATCAAATTAAAGAGTATGTAAAAGAGTGTGGTGATAAAAAAAGTTTAGAACTACTAGATATGTTAGC
>JBATTX010000304.1:0-1772 GCA_049670825.1 Arcobacteraceae bacterium
ATTAGTTTAGAGTAAATAAAGTTGTAAAAAGGAGATACTCCTTTTTACTAGGGTGTTATTTTTTATCTTTTAAATTTAAGTAATACTCAATTTCACTTTCATTTAAAATTTTGATTGTGTTTGTACTACCAGGCATACCTACAGGATATCCAACAGTAGCAACATAAGGTCCTTTTCTATCAAGTAAACCTTGTTTATCTAAAGATTTTAACATCTTATAAAACATCTTAGAAGCTTGCCCCTCTTTAATTGTATCAATTGGTTCAATTCCCCATCCCATACATAAAGAATTAAGTGTTTTTTTCTCATGAGCAAAAGCTAGAATTGGAGTTTTTGGTCTGTATCGTGACATTCTAATTGCACTTTGCCCTGAACTTGTTAATGCTAAAATACCTTTTGCATTGATATCATCTGCTAGCCTTGTTGCTGTTGCTTGAATAACATCAAAGTGATCTAAGTAGTTCATATCATATTGTTTTACATAATCATAAATCTCTTCAGTTTTTGCAATAATATTACTCATACTCTCAACAACATTTCTAGGGTTTTCACCTATAGCACTCTCTTCACTTAACATAACAACATCAGTACCATCTAAAACGGCATTAGCTACATCAGAAATCTCTGCTCTAGTTGCTCTTTCATTGTGAGTCATTGAAAGTAACATTTGTGTTGCAGTAATAACTGGAATAGCAGCAATATTTGCTTTTTTAATAAGTTTTTTCTGAATTGTTGGTACATCGTAGTAAGGAACTTCAATTCCTAAATCTCCACGAGCAACCATAATTCCATCTGAGTGTGCGATAATTTCATCAATATTTTCAACAGCATCAAACTTTTCAATTTTTGCAATAAGTTTTCCATCATATCCATTAAGAAGTGATCTTGCTCTTCTCATATCTTTTGCATTCTGAACAAAAGAGATCGCAAAATAATCTACTTGATTTTCAACACCCCATTGAATATCTTTTTCATCTTTTTTAGTAATTACATTAATATCAATTTTTGTATTTGGAAAATTGATACCTTTTCTTGAACCAAGTGTTCCATGATTTTCAACACGAGCAACAACCTCTTTACCAGTTTTGATAACTTTTGCTCGAATTACACCATCATATAAGTAGATATATTCACCCTCTTTTACCTTGTCAAGTAGTTCAGGATAATTAATAGATACAACAAATTTTTTACTCTCTTCTCTGTATCCAACAATTTGTTCTTTTATAAATCGAATTTCATCATTTCTATGAAGATCAAAATCCTCTTTTAAATCACCTATTCTAACCTTTGGTCCAGAGATATCTTGCAAGATACCAACTGTTACCCCAAGGTTTTCCATAGCTTTTCTAATATTTTTAATTGTTTGTCCATGATACTCATGTGAACCATGAGAAAAGTTTAGTCTAAATAGATTTGCACCAGCTGTTATCAAACTTTCAATAGTCTCAACAGTATCACTTGCAGGTCCAATAGTTGCTAATATTTTTGTTCTTTTATTCATTAAAAATCCTTTATATTTATCATTAGTATAACTTAATAATGATTACACAATAATTACATTACAAATTAATTAATTATGTAAAAGTTATTTTTATAATACTAAAAATTGCTTTAGTGAAAAGGTTTGCAAGCAATATAAAAGGAAAAATAAGAGAAATATAATGTTATTTTTAATATACAGATGTAACTAAAAATAACATATATAGGTTAGATGTTTTTTAAAAATTCTAGAGTAAGTCTCACACCAGCACCCGATGCACCATGTGTATTAT
>JBATTX010000305.1:0-2156 GCA_049670825.1 Arcobacteraceae bacterium
TTGTTTTACTAAAATATCTAATGGTCTACTTTCATTTGTTGGATCATTTGGTACAGCAATTGTTGCACCATCAGCTAACTCATCTAAAGATTTAATTTTTTTAGAATATAATCCCATTGGCTCTAAGTGTACATTTACAGTTTTTACTAATTGTGTGTTTTTATTTTTGTTAAACTCTTCTAAGTATGGCAAGTGTTGGAAAAAGTTAGCATCTAATTCACCTTCGTTTACAGCGATATTTGGTGTAACATAATCAGTAAATTCAACGATCTCTAAATCATATCCTTTTGCTTTTAATAGAGGTTTTGCAAACTCTAAAATCTCAGCATGTGGAACTGGTGTAGCTCCAACTTTGATAGTTGTTTTTTTCTCAACTTTTTCTTCATCTGTACAAGCTACAAACCCAAGAGCAATAGCACCTAATAGTACAACTTTTAAAATATTTTTAATCATTTTTATCCTTTATTTTTTTGTAATTTTATATAAGTAGTCACCAAAACTTTGCACAATTTGTACTAAAGCTATGAGGATTATTACTGTATAAATCATTGTGTCGGTTTGGAATCTGTAGTATCCATATTTTATGGCAACATCTCCCAAACCTCCACCGCCAACAGCACCAGCCATCGCAGAAAACCCTATTACTGTAATCAGTGTAAGAGTTATTGCTGAGATGATTGATGGCAACGCTTCTACACACATCACTTTGAAGATGATTTGAAAATCACTTGCTCCAAATGATTTGGCAGCTTCTACTACACCATTATCTACCTCTTTTAAAGCACTCTCAATCAATCGTGCAACAAAAGGAGCAGCTCCAATTGTAAGCGGAATTATAGCAGCAGTTGTCCCAATACTTTTCCCTATTAAAAATTTAGTTAATGGAAATAATACAATCATAAGGATGATAAATGGAAATGATCGAAGTGTGTTTATCACTACATCTAATATAGAGTAAACTGTCTGATTTTCTCTTAAACCACCTTTTGAAGTGAGCATTAAAACAATTGCTAACATAAAGCCAATCACAACTGCAAAAAATGTAGAAACTAAAGACATATATACAGTTTGACCAAGAGCTGGTAGTAAAATATCAGTCATTATAATACCTCCCAAACTATATTATGTTGTTTGATATATTCTATCACTGTTTCTTTTTGTTCCTCTTTGATATTTATAACCATGTTACCTACAATATGTGTGTTTATCTCTTCAAGTTTTCCCCAAACAATATCAAAGTCCATTTGAAGCTCTCTTGCCATTTTTGTTATAAATGATTGAAAAACATTATCTTTAGGAAAATAGATTTTAATATTTACACCTTCGTTTGGTACAACCTCTGTTTCCCCTAAAAAGTTTTTCATTTTTTCATCTGGTTTTAAAAATAACTCTTCAGTATCATCAAACCCTATAATATTTCCATGCTCTAGTAAAAGTGCACGTTGTGCAACTTGTTTTACAACTTCCATCTCGTGTGTTACTAAAACTATTGTGATATTGAGTTTCTCATTAATTGTCTTGAGTAGATTTAATATCGATGTAGTTGTATTTGGGTCAAGTGCTGATGTAGCTTCATCAGAAAGCAAAATATCTGGATCAAGTGTCAAAGCTCGTGCAATCGCAACTCTTTGTTTTTGTCCACCACTTAGCTCATTTGGATAAGAATCAAGTTTGGTTTCTAATCCAACTAAACTTAACAGTTCATTGACTTTTTTAGAGATCTCGTTTTTACTGTACCCCCAAAGTTCCATTGGTAATGCAACATTGTCAAATACTGTTTTTCTCTGAATAAGAGAAAAGTGTTGAAAAATCATTCCGATGTTTTTTCTAAACTCTCGTAAAGCTTCTTTTGAAAGCTCTTTTATCTCTTTTCCATTCACTTGTAATGAACCATCACTATAATCTTCAAGACCATTGATACATCTCATTAAAGTTGATTTTCCTGCACCACTATGCCCAACTATAGCAAAAATTTCACCCTCTTTAATATCTATACTTACATCATTTAATACTTGAGTTGTATTATAATATTTGTTTAGATTTTTTATATTTATCATAAATTACCTTGCTTGAAATTATGAGATTTGAATCTCTTCTTTGATTTCAAGACCAAATCCTGTTAAACCTACAAATGAATATTTTCCACCACTTGTAAG
>JBATTX010000306.1:0-4003 GCA_049670825.1 Arcobacteraceae bacterium
TGCTTTAATTATGCTCACCTATAATTTTAGACGATTGTTGAATCTCATTGGTATTACACTGTTTCAAAAGCTGATAAAAGCCAGTAAAAATGGCAATATTGAAGATATAAAACAAGAAATAATGGAGTACATTGCAGTTCTAGCCTTTTTTAAAGCTTTTTTTCGTCAAAAAATGAGTTTATACATCTGAATCTTAAAAAATATTCTTAAGCTCGATTCTTTTTACTTATTTAGGGTTAGTTCTTTCACAGTCTCTACAGGTTTTTGAACTTTTTATTTAAACTTAGATACTTTTAAATTCTAAGTCTGAATCTATGTTACCACTCTAACTTTAAGAGTTGGTTTTTAAATAAGACATTGCCTACAGATAATACTCTAGTAAAGGAATTAGAAAAAAATTAATTTTAAGAATATTATTCAATTTATGTTTATAATTAAATTACATTTTGCTAAGCAAGCTAAACTTGCAGTATAGGCTCTATTTCTATTCAAATAAAAACATAAAAAGTAACATGACTCAAGATATTACTGTCGTCAAATCAAGAGGGAAATTTACAATTTTAGTTTTTTAATATTCAGCGAGAAGATACAAAAAAATTAGGACTGTTCAAATTTATAAACCTACAAGTATGCATTTTATTAAAAGCTATCAATATATTAATCAAATTACAGAGCTAAAAATTACATTTTATTTACAGTCCCTAAATTATATAAAGATTTATATTATTCAATTGTAACCATATTTCTTCCATTTGCTTTGGAAGCATACAATGCTATATCAGCACGTTTAATAGATAAAGATATATCTTCATCTATCTTATATATTGTACCTCCGAGGCTACAAGTGAGCTTGTCAATATATTTAAAATTATGAGAACTAATAACTGTTCGAATATGCTCTAATACTTTTTTTAAATCATCTGCTGATTTAACTTGTAACATAAGTAAAAATTCTTCTCCACCCCAACGTATAAGAATATCATCTAGTCGTGAAAATTTTTTTATCTCATTTACCAATTCTACTAACACAGAATCTCCTACATCATGTCCGTAACTATCATTAATTTTTTTAAAATAATCAATATCAAGAATTGCTATGCCTAGAAGATGATTAAAGTTTTGAGCAAGTGCAATTTGCGTTGTATAACTCAGTTCAAAATATTCTCTATTGTAAGCACCTGTTAATTTATCATGAGTTGTTTTTTCTTCAAGTTTTATTTGTTCCTGGATAGTTTCACTTATATCAGAAAAACTTACGATCCATAAATCTTTCTCAAATTTGTTTATCGTAACAGAAAAAACATAATCAACATTATGTTTATCTTTTATCATTACTATTCTAGCCAAATTGGGAAGTGAATTCATAACCTCAATCCAGTTTTCATTTTTCTGTATTTTACCTAAATGAAAATACTTATGATGCTCTATAAATAATTCACATATGCATGCATGATTTTCCTGAAAAGTTTTTAAATTACTAAATCCAAAAAAATCAAATAGTTTTTTATTAGCAAAATCTATTTTTTTTCCATTTGAAAGAATAACAATATTATCTTGTGTATCAATAAATTTTTGAAGTTTATTATACGCCTCTTTCTCTGCTGTAATATCTGATATAACACCTTCTATTAATATGTTCTTTTCATCACAAAGAATTTCAAATGAATCTTTAACCCATATTATCTCTTTATCTTTTCTAATAATTCTATATTCAAGTGTGAGATGTTTCATTTCACTTTGTATTGCATTATCAATTTGAATTATTATATTTTGTAAATCTTCTTTATCAATAATATCCCTAAAACAAATTACTTTATTTAATAGTAACTCATCGGGAATATACCCTGTTATTTGAGTTACTGCATTATTTAAATAAAGCATTGTAAAGTATGAATCATTTTCACATCGATATACTATATCTGGCATATGTGAGACTAAAGATACAAACTGCTCTTTTGTTTTTTCAACTTCATATTGGTAAAGTTTAATTTGTGTGATATCATGAACAGTACCTAAGGATTGAATTACATCACCATTGTTATCTAAAGTATGATGACACTCATCTTCTACATATTTTACTTCACCAGTTTTTGTGATAATTCTATATTCTATAGAATATTGTGTTTTGTTTTTCACTGATGTCATATATGCTTTATTGACTTTTTTTATATCATCTTTATGCACATATTCTAAAAAACTTTCATAAGTTTCTTTAAAATCATTCTTTTGTAAGCCAAAAATTTCGTATGTTTCATCACTCCACATTAAATGATTTTTGACTAAATCTAATTCCCAATAACCCAAATGAGCGATTTTTTGTACTTCATCTAAAATTTCATCTTGATGTACTAAGAGTTCTTTTGCTTTATCTATTCTATAGATAAAGTATGTCATTAATGCTGATAACATAATTAAAATAATTAAAAATGTCATATATTGATTTTTGTATTCTATAAAATCATTATGTCTATTTGTAACAATTATATATGCAACAGTATCGTTGGATACTGCATTTTTAATAGGAAAAAATGTTGTGACATAATAATTTTCACCAGCTTTGTTAAAAAAATTGAATATCTCACCAGTGTTTAGTTGTTTGTCAATATCATTTTCTTTTGCATAAGAAGTAATTAAACTTTCAATTAATGCACTTCCCCCTTTTCCAATCGCTTTTTCATGATAATAGTTTGGTGTTGATGTGCACAGTGTATAATTATCTTTTTCATTTTTAAATACTTTAGTATCTACAATAGATTTTTTAATAATAAAATCAACATCTTCTGTTTTTTCTTTTCGAAATTCTTTAATAATATTACTCATAGAAACTGATGTTTCAACACTTCCAATATGTTTGTTTTTATAATTTAAAGGATACACAAATCTATATCCATTATAAATTCTTCCTTCCTCAAAACCCTGTATAGGTTTATTGTAAGTATTCACATAATTAACAGTTGCTCTTATATTTGTAAGATTATCACCATATTTATTTGGTCTGTGAAATCTTAAAAAACTTTCATTGTTTTTTAAATGAAAATGAAGTTGTTTTAACTTAAAGCTATGCATGTTTTCATACATATCTTTTAATTCATCATAAAGCTCTGTTCGAATTTTATTTTGTTCTTTAATTGAAACTTCATTGATATTTTGTAGTAAATTTTTTACTTTATTTGTATTTATTTTATTAAAATAAACTATATTTGAATGTACTTTAAAGGCTTCAATTAGACTGTCATAAGTAAATTGAATTAAATCTTTTTCTGATTTGAGATATTCTTCTTTTCTACCATTAATAAGTGATAAAATTACATATGTAAAAATAAGTGCAACACTTGTAATTATCAATAAATAAAAGATCTTTTTTTTCACGTGCAATATTTCCTTAATTTTGTCAACAAGTATAATATAATTTTATTTATATATAGCAAAACAAGAGAATAAAATAAATAAAAACTGTGAATTATTAAGACCTTTAAGTGAAAATAAATTAACCATTTATTATTGTAACTATATTAGTACAAACTACAATAAAAAAGCGCCTATATTCGACAATTTATAAGTAAAAATGCTATTGCTCTTTTTAAATGAAAGTCACAATTTAAGGGTAAATTTAGCACCATAATATTCAGTATTCTTATATTGTAATGACCCTTATAAACTAGACTCATTTTAATTCAATAAAGTTGCAAATCCTCTTATATTTGGAACAGTTTTTACTAAAAAATAGTCTGTTCCAAAAAGAGTTGAATTGTTGAACATACGCCAAAAGGTACAGAGACTGTGAAAGAACTAAAGCAATTGATAACAACAAATTAGCTAAAATATAGATATCTTAGATTAATAAAAAGGCTTTACTATGCCGAACTACAAAGAAGGATTAAATCGTAATCAACAACTTCTTTTCCCTCCCAGTTTAGATGAATATGTTGATGAAAATAATTCAGTAAGAGCTATTGATAGCTATGTTGATAGTATAGGTTTAGCTACTTTAGGAGTATTTACT
>JBATTX010000307.1:0-3084 GCA_049670825.1 Arcobacteraceae bacterium
ATTTATTAGCTCAATCAAAAGAGTGTCGATGTTCATCTTTAGAGATACAAAGATATAAAAATAAAATATCTGATCCCTTCTTGGATAGAATAGATTTGTATGTAACAATGAATGAGGTTACAAAAGACGATCTCAGTGATGTTACCTCTGAAGAGTTACATGATAAAGTTATAGAGGTTTTTAAGTTACAAAAATTACGAGGTCAAAAAGAGTTAAATGGTAAACTTAATGACATAGATATCAAAAAATATTGTATTTTAACTCCTGAGGCTCAGTCATTATTAGATATGTCAATAGAAAAGTTTACATTATCATTTCGTGCAATTAATAAGGTTTTAAAAGTTGCTAGAACTATTGCTGATTTGAACTTCAAAGAGTATATAGATACTGTTCATATCATTGAAGCATTAAGTTACCGAAAACGATAGTTTAGTGCTGATTCCAAGCTTGTTGAAATGAACTTTTTTTATAGTACATAGTTGAACACAATTGGGTTAGTCCCGTTTTTGTAAGAATATAGTTTACTTTTTTAGGCCATGTTTCTCTATAGTTAAAAGAGTTTTTCTTTCCACCAATTTTATTAGCAAAATCTCTATTTGTGTCAAGTTTAAAAAGGGTATCCATCCCTTCTTTTTTAATCTTCCCATCTAACCATACTCTTGTATCTCGAAAAGGTTTATATTTATGATTTTTATTTATCCATATTTTTAAAAAATCTTCAATATTTTGTAGTTTTGCTTTTTTAAATTCTTCTTGGTGCAGAGTGAAAAAATCTAAATTTGAAGTTGTACCTGCGATTGAAAAAGGTCGATAATCTTTTTTTAAACTTTTTGGTCGTTGCTTCCAGATTAACTCTTTACACAAAGATTGTTTATGAGATATAAAAAGTGGTGTTTTGAGTTTGTCATTTTTACAATATGGTATATTTAAAGATGGAAGTTGAATATCATTTTTATTAGCTCCTAGGCTTAATATGTTGCCAGTTATTTGTGAGACATATCCACTTCCATAACCAGACTCTAAGCCAGCAATTGCAAGTATAACTGCTGGTGGAGTTTTATATTTAATAGAAAGTTTAATAACATCTTTTGTAATTGAAGAATAGAAATTTTTTACATTTGAAAATTCTCTATACTTAAATTGTTGTGCTTGTATGAGTGAAGTTAGAATAAATAGTAGGATGATTTGTTTCATAGGTGTTTTCTGGATATTAAAGTAAAAAAAAAGACTCATATTTGAAAATCAAATACAAGTCTTTTTATAAGAAAGGAGTGAACTGTCACTCTTTCTTAGATGGTTTTATCCATTTCTCTTTTTCATAATTTCATCAGCAACATTTTTAGGAACTTCCATATATTGATCAAAAATCATTGAATAAGTAGCTCTACCTTGAGACATAGATCTTAAGTCTGTAGAGTAACCGAACATTTCTGATAATGGAATCATTGCTACAACAAGTTTAACACCAGCTCTATCATCCATTGATTGAACTTGTCCTCTTCTTTTGTTACAATCTCCAATAACGTCACCCATATAATCTTCAGGTGTTTCGATCTCAACTCTCATCATTGGCTCTAAGATACAAGCTTGTGCTGCAGCTTGTTTACAAGCAGCTTTAAATCCCATAGAAGCAGCAAGTTTAAATGCCATTTCAGATGAATCTACATCATGGTAAGAACCATCATAACAAGTAACTCTAATGTCAACTAGTGGATAACCAGCAAGTACCCCACCAAGCATTGTTTCTCTACAACCTTTTTCAACAGCTGGAATATATTCTTTAGGAATCGCTCCACCTTTAACTTCATTAACAAATTCAAAACCTTCTTCATTTGTTTCTTCAGCAGTCATAGGTTCAACTTTTAAGTAAACGTGTCCATATTGACCTTTACCACCAGATTGTTTAGCATATTTGTACTCTTGATCAACACCATTTTTGATTGTTTCTCTATAAGCAACTTGTGGAGCACCAACTTCAGCTTCAACACCAAATTCTCTTTTCATTCTATCTACAAGAATTTCTAGGTGTAACTCACCCATTCCTGAAATAATAGTTTGACCTGATTCTTCATCTGTTTCAACTCTAAATGATGGATCTTCTTGTGCAAGTTTACCTAATGCAATACCCATTTTTTCTTGGTCTGCTTTTGTTTTAGGCTCAACTGCAACAGAGATAACTGGTTCTGGGAAGTCCATTCTTTCTAAGATAACTGGATCTTTTTCAGATGCTAAAGTATCACCTGTAATTGTATATTTAAGACCAACAACAGCACCAATTTCACCAGCATAAAGTTCAGTAACTTCTTCTCTTTTGATAGCATGCATTTTAAGAAGTCTTCCGATTCTTTCTTTTTTCATTTTTGTAGAGTTTTGTACATAAGTACCTGATTGTAAGATACCTCTATAAACTCTTGCAAATGTTAACTGACCAACAAATGGATCTGTCATAATTTTGAATGCAAGAGCAGCAACTTCACCATCATCTGTTGAAGGAACAATAACAGGCTCACCAGCTTGTGTTTCACCTTTAATATCTTCAACTTCTAATGGAGATGGTAAATACATTGCAACAGCATCAAGTAAAGTTTGTACACCTTTATTTTTAAATGCAGTTCCACAAGTCATAGGAGTAATTGTCATATTTAGACAACCTTTTTTAAGACCTCTGATAATTTCTTCTTCAGATAATTCACCCTCTTCAAGGTATTTTTCCATTAATTCATCATCAGCTTCAGCAGCAGCTTCAACCATTTTTTCTCTATATTCTTCAGCTTGATCTAATAAATCAGCAGGAATTTCTTCAATATGGTAGTTAGAACCCATTGCTGCATCTATATCCCAAACGATAGCTTTCATTTGAACTAAATCAACAACACCAGCGAAATCTTCTTCAGCACCAATAGGTATTTGAATAGGAATAGCATTTGATTTAAGTCTTTCATTTACTTGTGCTTCAACGTTAAAAAAATCTGCACCAGTTCTGTCAATTTTGTTAACAAATATCATTCTTGGAACTCTATATTTATTAGCTTGTCTCCAAACTGTTTCAGATTGTGGTTGAACTCCACCAACAGAACAGAATAC
>JBATTX010000308.1:0-4787 GCA_049670825.1 Arcobacteraceae bacterium
AGATAACTTTTTTAAATAGTGTCTCTTCAGTTATTATGATAGTACTTATGTTGTACTATTTTATAAAACCAATTTTAACAAAAGGAAAATAGATGAAAATAGAGATTTTAGGAACAGGATGTAAAAAATGTTCAGATTTAGAAGCTGCAGCAAAACAAGCAATTGGAAAAATCGGTGGATTTCATAGTGTTGAAAAAGTTGACGATGTGATAAAAATCATGTCGTATGGTGTGATGAGTACGCCTGCACTTGTAATCGATGGTGTTGTAAAAAGTACTGGAAAAGTTCTTAGTGTTGATGAGATTGTAGAACTTATCAACTCATAATAACTATAAAAAGAGGAGTTTATACTCCTCAATCTAATCTTTTAAGCTAAACTCTGCTTTGCCTGAACATCATCTTTACCAACAAACTCTTTCTCATTTGCATTTGATACTACTAGTTTTGCTATGGTATCTGTTTGTACAGCTATCGTATTTGTTTGTGCTGCTATATTAGCATTTTGTTGGGTTTGATGATCTAAAGATGCTACTGCATCATTTATTTGTATGATCCCTTGCTGTTGCTCTTTTGAAGCTGTTTCTACATCACTTATTAACTCTAAAGTATTTTGAATATTACTATTTAACTCTTCATACCCATGATTCATACTATCTGCAATATTTTTCCCTTTATTTGCTTTTGCTGTTGCATTTTCAACAAGTTTTTTAATTTCATTTGCAGCATCTGCACTTCTTGCAGCAAGATTTCTTACTTCTTGTGCAACAACAGCAAAACCTTTTCCAGCTTCACCAGCAGTTGCAGCTTCAACTGCTGCATTAAGACTTAAAATATTTGTTTGGAAGGCAATTTGATCAATTATAGAAATAGCATCACTAATAGCATTTACTTCGTTATTAATCTCATCCATTGATATTGTTGTTTCATTAGCTAAACTTTGCCCTTTGTTTGAAGAGTCTAATAAACTATTTGCATAATTTGCCATTTTTACTACATTGTTTGTGTTATTAGCAATATTACTTGTAATTTGCTCAAGTGCAGCAGATGTTTCCTCTAATGCTGCTGCTGCTTCATTTGAATTTTTATTGAGGTTATCTACATTTTCCAACAATAAATCTGAACTTGCCCCTAAAGTTAAACCATTCTCTTTATTATCAACAAGCATATGTGTAATAGAATCACCAAGAGTATTTACCCCATTTGCTAGTTTTAAAAGATGCTCTTTTAAATCTGGCGTTGATACTTTATTTAAGTAGTTGTATGAAGAGTATTGTTCAATAATATCAAGTACATTTTCAATATTATGTTCTAGATTATTTGCCATATTATTTAATACATTTTTCAACTGCATAAGTGCTGGATTTTCAACTTCTATTTCTAATCTTTGGCATAGATCACCTTGTTCAAATTCAGAAAGTACAAGGATAGTTTCATCGATGAGTTTTCTATCTTCCTCAATACCTTTTTGTGTTTTTAAGATATTTTCATTTACTATTTTTGCCATTACTGAAAATTCATCTTGTCCTGTTAATGGGATCAGTTCTGCTTCATTATTTTCTCTATTGAGGTATTTGAAAAACTTTGTAAGCCCCTCATCAAATGTAGAGATAGAATGATCGATAGATTTTCGTAAAGTGTACGAAAGTACTACTGTGATACCAACTATTAAAATACTTATTAAAATAAATGCACTAAGAGATGTACTAATCAGTGAATCAGTATATTTTTTATTCACTTCGATAATTTTATACACTTCACCAGAGAAATAATCAAGTAGTTTTCGCATCTCCTCATATTTTGGAAGATATGTATCAAAATAAAAATCTCGTGCACTATCTAGTTGCTTTGATTGTACTAATGCAATTAATTGCTCACTATTGAGTTTTGTTTGTTTGTATAACCCACTAAACTCGTTAAACTTTTCATCATACATTTTTAAATCTGTATATAATAATTTTTTAAACTTTGAAAATCGCTCTTCTACTTGTGTAAGATTATCCTTCACACCACTTTTTATTTTTGGTTCTATTTTTGATATATCTTGTATATTCATAATCTGTAACAATGATATATTTGACTGATACGAATCTCTATCAGCTTCTAATAATACAACAATACCTGCAAAATCCTTATTTGTAATATTCTCAAAATTTGTTTTAACTCTATTTATATTTGAAGATACATAAATACTAGAAACAATCGAAATTACGATTAAGATAACAAATGACCCTATAATTTTCTTTTTGATACTCATAATTTACTCCCATATGATTTGATAGTGATTATTATAATTAAACAATCCTAAATATATATTGAAAATGATTCTCAATTTTATAAAATAAAATAACTATTTAATTAACAAGGTTAATACTCTTACTAGACTAATATTTTATTAGAATAAAATCGTTTATTCTTTATCTCACTTGCAAAATAAGTTGTTTTTTCTTGCTATTTTTTGAAGATTTAGAATATAATTTGATATGAAAAAATTAACCATCAAAAAACATACACAAATTGCCAATGATATTATGTTTTATATTTATAGGTATATTGATACAAATATATGTTTAGATGAATTAAGTCAAAATTGTGAAATTAGCAAATTTCACATGCATCGTATATTTAAAAATGAGTTTGGAGTGAATATTCATGAATCAATCAAAACAATACGATTGCAAAAAGCTTCTATCTTACTTCTTACCAATCCTCACTCAAATATTAGTGAAATCATAAAGTTGTGTGGATATAGTTCACAAAGTGCTTTTATAAAAGTGTTTAAAGAGCAGTTTCATCTTACACCCAAACAGTGGAGAGAACAGAAATCATTGCAACTCTTACAAGATAAGATAAGTTCAAACAATCAAAAGTTTTGTAATATTGCACCAAAAATCATTCATCAAAAAAGTTTTAAAGTTTATTACATTAGAGATAAAGGATACAACAGTTCGTTAACCTATACATGGAACAAACTACACTCTCATCTATTATCAAATAACATTACAAACTTTCAATATATGCTTGTATTTCACGATACTTCAATTATTACACCAATAGACAAGTGTAATTATAATGGGTGTATTATTTTAGATCAAGATATAGAGTTCGATGATTTACCTTCACTAAATGTTCCTACATCGATGTTTGCAATATTTGACTTTGAAGGTAATTTTAAAGAGATATTAGAGTTTATCAGGTGGGTAGTTTTTAAATGGCTTCCCTCTAGTATCTATGAAGCAAAGATAAATCCACCATTTATCATATACGAAAAAAATCAATATATATCTTATGAAGGTAGATACACAGTTAGCTTCCACTTACCTATTACACTTTAAAATAAAAATCAACATATGTAAATGTAAACATAATTTATTCTTGCTATAGTTTCATATAAAGGAACATAATGAAAACAATACAGTCACATCTTTTAGTTTTATTTGCTACTTTTTTAGTTGCTGGTTCATTTATAGCTTCGCAAAAAATATCTGGTATCATCGATCCTATATCTTTAACACTCTATAGATTTGTTTTTGCGACACTACTTTTAGCACCATTTATTTTTTTTCAAAAAAAATACCGTATCAAAGTTGTTTCAACATTTACTCGGGCTTTAACAATAAGCCTTTTTTATGTTTTATATTTTATAGGACTTTTCAAAGCCTTGGAGACAACAAATGCTTTAAATACAGGTACTTTATTTACAATTGTTCCACTTATTACATCTGTATTGGCAATCTTTATACTAAAACAAAAAATGAACTTCAAACAGCTATACACATATTTAATAGGCATTGTTGGGACTTGTATCGTTATTTTCAAGGGTGATTTAGAACTACTTTTAGCTTTTTCATTAAACCAAGGAGATATTATATTTCTATTTGCAACTACATCGATGGCATTTTATTCGATATCAACGAAGTATTTTCATAAAAAAGATGATGAACTTTTAGTTTTAGTATTTATGACCCTAGTTGGTGGGTGTATCTGGATGTTTTTGGCTTTAAATATTTTGGATATCCCTTTACAATGGGGAAAAATAGAGGGTGTTTCTTTTTATTATATGCTTTATTTAGTTATTGGTGCAACCCTGATGACAGTATATTTGTACCAACAAGCTTCTATAAATTTGGGACCAAAGAAAGTAATGGCGTATGTATATCTCAATCCTGTAGCTATTGCTTTATTGTTATTTATTTTAGAAGGTGTTAGCATATCACTTATAGAAAGTATAGGAATAATCATCTCGGCATTTGCAACCTATATACTTTTAAAACAAAAACAACACTAAAGAAAAGATAATGACAAACCAAGAGATATATTACGAACAATTTAGAACAATCTGCAACCAATACTACACTTTTGATGATGAAAATTTTGAAGAATTTAGAAAAATAACTTTCATTAAAGAGGTAGAAAAAGGGGAAGTTTTGCAAGACAACTACTCCTGTGCAAAATATATCTATTTTATTTGCAAAGGGATACTAAGAACCTATTTTTTAAGTGAAGATGGAACAATCTACACAAAAAATCTTTTTAGTGAAAACTATTTTAGTGCTTCAAAAGTATCATTGATTACACAAGAAGATTCCTACTTAAATATTGAAGCACTCGAAAACTCCACTTTGATATATATAGATTTTGCAAAATACAAAAATCTCGTAGATACAAAAGATTCTTTCAAAACATTTTACATAAACTATTTAGAAAAAAATTGGATCATAGTAAAAGAGAAAAATGAAATCTCACTTATACTTGATGATGCAACAACTCGATATCAAAAATTTATTCAA
>JBATTX010000309.1:0-2236 GCA_049670825.1 Arcobacteraceae bacterium
AAGTCCATGGCTTTTTGTTACTATTCCATGTCTATCAAAATCTGTGTCATTTCCAAATGCAATATCGTAGTTGTTTTTCATATCAATCAGTCCAGCCATTGCATATGGGCTTGAACAGTCCATTCGTATTTTTCCATCTTTATCACAATGCATAAATGAAAAAGTAAAATCAACATTTGCATTAAACACATCAATATTTAAGTTGTATCTCTGTTTAATCGCATCATAATATTTTAAACCACTTCCACCCATAGCATCTGCACCAATTTTGATGTTTGCTTTGGCTATAGATTTCATATCTATAATATTTTCTAAGTCATCTACATAAGGTGTCATGAAATCATATTCTTGAATGCAATCAAGTTTGAGTACATCATCGAGTTGGGCTACTTGTACCCCTTCAAGGTCATTTTTTAAATATTCATTTGCTCTATTTTGAATCCAATCTGTTACATTAGTATCAGCAGGTCCTCCATCTAACCCATTGTATTTAAATCCTCCATCACAAGGTGGATTATGTGAAGGTGTGATAACAATCCCATCACTTCCAATATCTTTTAAAATTGCATGAGAGATAACAGGGGTAGGGGTATAGTCAAAATTTGTTGCATATCGTACATTTACTCCATTTGCACCCAAAACTTGAAGAGTTGTTGTATGTGCAGGGGTTGAAAGTGCATGGGTATCCATACCAATATATAAATTCCCAGTGATATTATTTTCTTTTCTGTAGTCTACAAGTGCTTGAGTTACTGCAAATATATGTGCTTCATTGAAGCTGCTTTTGAGTGAACTGCCTCTATGTCCTGAGGTTCCAAATTCTACTAGCTGTGATGGATTTGTAGTATCTGGGTATTTGATATAGTAGTCGCTTATTAAAGCTGCTATATTTTCAAGTATCTCTTTTGGTGCCTTTTTCCCTGCATTTATATTCATTTATTTGGTTCCTCATATTTGCAATTTAATTATATAGGATTATATCAAGAGTTTTATAAATGGGTTATTGTATATGGTAAAAAGAAATGAAAAATAAATGAAGATGTAAGATTACATCTATTATAATTTGGTACTTAAATGATACTACAAAGAGATAGGATAATTTTGAAAATTGACCATGTAAATATCGTACCATCAAATCAGAAAAATCATAACATAAATACAAGAATTAGAAAATGATGATTAACAAAGACGAAAAACGTTTATTGTTATCAATTAAGATTATTCCATTAGTTATATTTTCTGTTATTGCAGTAGTTGGAACACTTATCGCTTTATATCTAATTCACATGAACTTTGACAATGAGATAGCAAAAGTAAAATCTGTCTATTTAAAACAGCAAAAAAAAGTTATTAAGCAAGAAGTTGTAAAAATACGAAACAACATTCAAAATGAAAAAAAACTCACAGAAGAAAAACTTAAAGAAAATATAAAATCATACGTACATAGTGCGTATGCAATTGTAAATAATATTTATGAACAAAATAAAGATAAATCCGAAGAACAAATTTTAAAAATGGCTAAAGATGCCTTAAGAGATATACGATTTAATGATAATCGTGGATATTTTTTTATGTACAAGATGGATGGAAAAGTACTTTTACTTCCTACAAATAAAAACTTTGAAGGAAAAAATTTTATTAATCTCAAAGATGCGAAGGGTAAATATACTGTTCGAGATATGCGAGACTTAACACTAAAAAATGGAGAGTCTTTTTACACTTGGTGGTGGTATAAGCCAAATGAAACAGAATTTCAATCAAAAAAAATAGGTTTTGCAAAATATTTTGAACCTTTAGATTGTTTTATTGGTACAGGTGAATATGTGAAAGATTTTGAAGAGACAGTAAAAAAATCAATCACAAAAAGACTCTCATTATATACTTATGGAAAAGATTCTTATATTTTTATATTTAACAAATATGGTAAAATTTTAGCACATAAAGATCAAGAACTTATAGGCAAAACGAGTTTAGTGTATCAAGGAATCGAAAACAAAACGCTTACTCAAGATATGGTAGAAGTATCAAAAGGGGAAGGGAATTTTTATAAATACACATATTTAAATAACAAAGTAAAAACACAAACAGAAAAAATATCGTTTTTAATTCAATGCGATGAGTGGGATTGGACTATAGGGTCAGGCTTTTATACAGATGATTTAAATATGATAATAGAACAAAAAACAAAAGAGTTAACGAGAAAAAATGATGATAATATACGTACTATTATCATCAT
>JBATTX010000310.1:0-3788 GCA_049670825.1 Arcobacteraceae bacterium
TCATCTTTTCGTTTTTGATTTTTTTGAGTAGTTCATGCTGACAACATGGTACGGCTAAAATAACTTTAGCTCCCCAATTCACAGCTTTTGCTAACGCCTCATCTGTAGCAGTATTACAAGCATGAAGTGAGATCACCATATCGACATCTTTAAACTCATCAAAACCTTTGATATCACCTTGTTGAAATCTTAAATCAGTGAAGTTGAGTTTTTGTGCTAAATCACTACAAAACTTGATAACATTTTCTTTTAAATCCAAACCTACAATCTCTACATTGTAACCCATTTTTAACACAAGGTAATCATAAAGTGCAAAAGTAAGATAGGCTTTTCCACAACCAAAATCGATGATTCGTATAGTTTTATTTTTATCTAAATAAGGGATACAATCAGACACTAGCTCTAAATAACGATTAATCTGTTTAAACTTATCATATTTTGCATTTACAATTTTTCCTTGAGCTGTCATGATCCCTAGTTCGATAAGAAAAGGTGTCTTTTCACCCTCATTTAAAATATAGTTTTTCTTTTTATTGTGAGTTGGTTCTTCGAACTTTCGTGTCGCTGCTTTTCGAAGTATCTTGGGAACACCCTTTTTACTTACAAGAATTTGATAATCTGCATTTACAGTATTGATAACTGCTTGTTTAAAATATGTTTCAATCAGACCTGACATCTCAGAGATAGTATCATCGTTGTTCAAGTTTTTGTGCTCTACATTTTTATCATAAAAATACTCAAACTGATGTTTTTCTTCGTTTTGGATGATTACTTTTTTGATTGTTACTTTGTTAAAAGTTTTTTCACTTTTTTTTTGTACGCCACTTAAAGTAGCTTTGATGATGTTCTCTTCGTTTATCACTTTTTGCATTAATTGGACTATATCTTGCATGATGTTTCAAATTCCTTGTTTGTATTGCAAATCTTATTATTAGACTTCTTTTTCGTATAATAGCAAAACACACTTTCATTTATATATAAATAGTAATTTACTATCAACAAAAAATCAGAATCAGGTGCTACAATGTTGCCATAATATAAAGATAGAAAAAAGTTCAAGGGATACAATGAGACTAAAAAAATTAGATATGAGTAACGATATTGACCAACAAATTTTATTAAGATATTTTTTTAAAAAACAAGACACAATCTTAGATAAAAAAGAGTTAATAAAGCTCTCTTGTATAGGTTATGATTCAGAACAAAAAAGTTTGTATGCTCTTACAAATCGATTCAAAAATGAGCTTGAACCATACAAAGAGAAACAACTACTCAATGAAAATATAGATGATACTTTACAACAAGTTTTAACAAACAAATTCAAACTCCAAGAGGAGCTTGTGCGGTGTGACCTAAAAAGTAAAAATGGAGTTGATTTTTTTTATGTAGCTATTATAGGAGCAGATTTTTTTCAAATCGAAAAAGAATTAAGAGAAAAATAGATATAAAAAAATACCCTTACCACCAAGTTACAAAAAAACTTTTTGTCGTATTGTTTTTTGTATCTTTGAGCCATACAAGAGGAGATTTTTCTTTTTGTAGCAACTCATCAATTTGTATCATCACCTCATCAAAACTAACCCATCTCTCATTTGAGTTAGGATGACTCACCCAATCAAACTTATCAGGTAAAAAGTACTCAAAAGAATGAAAACTCATATCAGATACAAACGCTTTACGACTCAGATAAAATCCTCTTACACAACTATTATTTACTAATGAAACTGTGCTATTTGCTAAATGTAAAGGCAGATAGATATTTCCTTTGAAACAGAGCTTTTGCTCACAAGTATTGATATCTATATTCTCCAAGTACCCTTTTGTTTCATCTTTATACAAAAGAGGAAGTTGTCTATTTTTTAGCTTTTCAAGTTTTTTGCTAAAAGTATCATTTCTATTTGGTCCTATATATCTATCAATCTCATTTTGGAAAGAATCATCATAAAGATAAAACTTATACACATGTTCTACATGAATATATTTTTGTGCTTTTTTATCAAAAAGTATAAAATCTAACTCACCCAAAGTGTTTTTTTCATGTATGATTTGGATATTGTGTTTTACTAACTCATACTTTGAAGAGTGATTGATATAAAATCGAAAAAAATCCTCTACCCTACTTCCTAAAGTTAATTTTGAAGAGAGATCAAGTTTTGAGAAGTCAAACTGTTCGAACTCTTTTATATCGAGTTCAAACTGTTTGAGTCCATTAATCTCTGAAAATAATGAAGGGGTATTTAGATAGCCTAGAAATTGTTTTTTTAAGTTATTCATTTAGTATATTTTTATCTTATAAATTTATAAGTTATACTCTTTTTTAAAACGATCAGCTTGAAACTCAATATTCTCTTTTAAGTTGAGTTGAAATACTATATTAGGATTTGTGTTCATATCTTTTTTCTTTATAAAATATTGACAATCTTGATTTGTCATACTTAGTAGATATTTAGTCCCTATATTAAAATTGGTTACTTTTGAATTTAAAGTCAATAGATATCTATTATTGGTTCTTTTTATTTGGTAATTTGGATTAATTAAATCCATCTCTTCTTGAAAATCAAATAGGTCTTTACCTGGTATATGATCATTTCCAGTTTTTTTTCTTCTAAATACTATACTAATATCAAAATATTTTTCCATCTCTTCTAATGGAGCTAAAAGTGTATCATCTGCAGTTAAATTACAAAACTCTTTTGAAGCTATTATCCATTCTACATTTTTTTGTTTATACACTGTTTTTACCCAATTAAATAATGTGCTATAGCTAATATTCGTAATAGGTATCGTTGCTGAATTTGTTCCAGTAAATGACTCATAATTATCATTGAGATATTTTATTATCTCTTGGGTATATATATTTGAACTATTTTTACTTTTTTCTGAAAATATAAATTTGCTACCATCTGTTAATAATTTTATTTGTCCTGCTTGTGCTGGACAAAATTTTGCTTCTATTGTTGTAAGAACTTGATCTGCATTTCGTACTGTTATCTCAGATGTTGTTGCATCAAACCCACCTTCCATTGCACAGAAAATATTAAAATAAGTACCTAAAAATTCTGTTGCTTCATTTTGAAATACTTCCCACTTTTGTAATGCCATAATCTTGCCTTTTATATAAATTATCGGCATTATAGCAGATAATTTTGATTTAACTTCATACGAACTTTTTTATATCTACTATATCAACTGTTACGATTTTAAATCTTGATATTTGTTGATAAACAAAAGTGCAATAACTTTTAAAAAAACTGGCAAAATTCCATATAAAAAAGCTAATACAAATAAAGACTCCGAAGTTGGACGGCTTGCTTCAAAATCAAAAATTCCAAGTATGACAAAACTAAACGCTACTGCAAAAGCCAATGACAATTTTGTAATCATTGTCCATATACCAAACAACAAACCAGAGATATTACTCTCATAATTTTTGGATTTCTGAACCAAGTCACTTTGTATTGCTGTAGGAAGTGCCATATCCGCTCCAAGTGATAGTCCTGATACTAAACTAATGATTATAAAAGCGTTTAAATCTCCAGCTTCTAAAAAAGGAACAAACAAAAAAGCGGTTGAAGCTAAAACTATTGAAGCTATCCAAGTTTTTTTCTTCCCAATTTTAGTGGATATAAAATTCCAAAATGGAAGTGCTACGATACCTGATAGAAAATATAAAATCAAAACCACACCACCTGAGCTTTTTTCTTGAAGAACTAACTCAATAAAAAGTAAACAAAGAGTTGCTGGAAGTGCATTGGCAAGATTATTAAAAAAATATCCCACTTGTAAAT
>JBATTX010000311.1:0-5071 GCA_049670825.1 Arcobacteraceae bacterium
AAAAGCACGACCTTGGACTACAATCTCAGAGTATGATTATATCACTACATCTAAAAATGCACAAAAGAAGTAACTACCTTTGAGCATACTAACATGGGATACAATTATACAAAATGAAAAAGATAAAGAGTATTTTAAATCTTTAGAGCAGTTTATAGACAAACGATACCATGAGGTAAGCGTCTATCCTCCTAAAGAAAATATTTATCATGCTTTTTCATTAACTCCGTTTGAGAATGTAAAAGTTGTTATACTTGGACAAGACCCCTATCATCAAAAAGGTCAAGCCCAAGGTTTGGCTTTTTCTACACCTAAAAATATCAAAAATCCACCTTCGATGGCAAATATTTTAAAAGAGATACATAGTGACATAGGAAGTTCTCTTTGTGATGATGGGGATTTAACTCCTTGGGCAACTCAAGGGGTGCTACTTATAAATACAGTTTTAACAGTAGAAGATAGCTCTGCTAATTCACATAAAAAACTAGGATGGGAAGTATTTACAGATACTATTATTAAAACCATTTCAGAATATAAACAAGATGTAGTATTTATACTGTGGGGAACACCCGCAATCAAAAAAATAAAACTTATTGATGAAACAAAACATCATATACTCACAGCACCACACCCTAGTCCACTTTCTAGCTATAGAGGTTTTTTTGGCTGTAAACATTTTAGCCAAACAAATACTATACTCAAATCACTTGGAAAAGATGAGATTATATGGTAAATTTTTACAATAGTATCGATTTAGTTTTAGTTATTATTATTGTTTTACTGACAAAAATAAGTTATGAAAGAAAAACATATATCAAAATATTTGAATATTTTAAAATCTTTATGGCAATAACACTGAGCGCAAAACTCTCATCTTATACAGCAATTTTATTACAAAAATTTCTCATCACAAAAGCTGATACCTATACTACTCTCATACTTATTTCTTTTGTTGTAAATATTGTGATACTTTACTATAGCTGGAGGTATATTTTTGCATTTACCAATAAATTTATGCAAAATGTAAAAATACGAACTCTTCTAGCGAAAACTTTTACACTACTTGAGGTTATTACAATTGTTACATTCTCTTTATACATCGTAATGCAACTCTATATAACAAAAGCATATTTGTATAAAGCACTAAAAAAAAGCTATAGCTATCCAAAGATAGAAAAGTTTTATCATAGTTTTTTAAATGATGATTTTGTCAATATGATACTCAACTCAGATACAGGGACAAACCATAAAGAGATTATTTTCAAGAGTTTTAAAAATAGTTTTTAGACTCTTTTCTTCAAAAATATGAATAAACTTAAATATATAACTAACATATAATTAACAGTTCTTTTTTATAATACGACTCTATTTTAAAAGAAGGAGTCATTATGGATATCATAGGACAGTTTCCATTGTTTTATTTTCCAGAATACGGAAGTGCGTGGATGATGGGTATGACAGGTACTATACACATTCTAGCATCACATACCTCTGTTGGTGCTGCTATGCTTTTTGCATTTTTAGCTTATAAAGCATACAAAGAGGATAGAGCTGATCTCTATCCTTATATGAAAAAGTATGGTATGTTTTTACTTATTTTTTCATATGTTATTGGATCAATTACAGGACCGGGTATTTGGTACACTGCAACTGCAGCAAGTCCAAGAGGAATTAGTGCACTCATACATAATTTCGTTTGGGTATGGGCTACTGAATGGGTATTTTTTGTTTATGAAGTTATAGGAGTATTTGTTCTTGTTTATTTCATAGATAAAATTGATAAGAAAACTCATCTTAAACTCACCTTTTCATTTGCACTAGCTTCTGTTGGAACCCTTGCACTTATCATTGGGATTATTAGTTTTATGATGTGGCCAGGAACTGAAACATATTATGCAACAGGAAGTGCAAGTGATGCTTTTTTTGGAACAAATACATTTCCTCATATGTTTTTACGAATTGGTTTTATGATTATGCTTTCTGGAGTAATTGGTTTATTTATCTCTAGTGCTATGAAAAAAGAAAACTTACACCTTTCAAATGAACTCACTAAAACAATGGGTTATGTAAGTATGTTGGGTGGATTTTTGGTTATTTTCTTCTTTATGTGGTACATGGGAACATTACCAGATAATGCACACGCTGTTTTTAATGTAACAAAAGATGAAGTGATACAAAATAGAATTATATTAACAATTATTTTCTCTTTATACTTTTTATTAGCTATTTCAAAACCAGAATTTATAAGTAAACCTCTTGCAGGTATCATGATATTTGTTATCTTAGTTGGTGGTATTTGGCCAGGTGAAAAACTAAGAGAATCTATGCGAAAACCATATGTTGCAGGTCAATATATGTATTCTAATCAGATTATAAGTCGTGATGTAGATGGCAAAGGTATCAAAAGTGAGTTACCAATAATTGCACAAAAAGGACTGTTACAAGTCAATCCATTTGTTCCAGATAACCTAAAAGTTATTACACCTACAAACAAACTTGCAGCAGGAAAACTGTTAACACGAATCTCTTGTTCAAACTGTCACTCATTAGAAAAAACAGGAAAGTACAGACCTCTACAACAAAGAATGCAAGGGATGGATAAAGAAGCAATTGTAGCAACATTATATGCAATTGGAGAAGGGGCATTTCCATATATGCCAAAACTAAAACTACCAGAGGATGAGTATGATGCAATTGCAGAATATCTTATCTCATTAGATTATTAAGGAGAAATTATGGACGCATCAACATTACTGGCGCTTAGAGACCCAGCAGGAGTACCATTTTATCCTATTGTCTTTCAAGGATTATATATCCTAACATGGGCATTACATGCAGCTTTTGTTTTATTATCATTAGGCTCTATGGGGCTTTCAATTTATGGAACATTTAAACAAAAAACAGATAATAACTGGAAAATTTTAACACCACATTTGATTCAAACTGGAAAAATAAGTGTCTCAATTTTAATTGTTCTAGGAGTCGCACCGTTACTATTTACACAAGTGATTTATGATCCGAATTGGTATGTAGCGAATACCTTATCAGGTATGTGGATATTCATATTTATATACACTTTAGTTCTTGGATATATTATGTACTACTGGTATTATTATGCAAATAAGAAAAAAGAAGGTGGAGGAAAACTTATAGGTATTGTTTCATTTTTTATTCTAGTTATTGCAGGAGTACTTATGCATAACTTTGCTGTTACATCAATCATGCCAAATGAATGGATGAACATGTATGCACCAAATGGAATAGTTGATAATAGTGGTTGGACATTTAATATAGATACGATTCGATTAATATTTATGGTAAGTTTATCACTACCAGTTGTTGGAATTTTTTTACAAAATTACAGTAGATTTTTAAGCACAAGAGACGATTTCAATAAAGATTTCATAATCTATACAGCAATGCTTGGTACTAAAATAGGAATAGTTGGATTAATCATAACTGCTATTGCTTTTGTTGCATGGATGTTGCAACTTGGTTATTTAACACATCCTGTATCTATATCTATTATAGCAGGAGTTTTGATACTTGTATATATGATTTTAGTTAATAAAAATAGTTATATTACCACTATTGTTTTAGTTTTAGTAGCTCTTTTGATCTCCACTTTAAGAGAATTAATACGATTTGATATAATGGCTAAACTGGGATATAGTATTTATGATTATCCTGTAAATTTAGAGATTCCCTCTATTGTTATGTTTTTACTCACTTTCTTGGTTTTAGGAGGTGTAGGTGTTGCTTGGTTAATTACTATGGCATGGAAAGTAGGAAAAAACCAGGGTGTATTTGATGGAACAAAAGATGTAGCTGTAACTAAACTTGGTAACTATACACTTGCTATTATGATTGTATGGATGGTTGTATATTTTGGCTGGGGTATGACTATTCTTTTTAATAATATACTATAAAACATATATTGAAAAGCCAAAGTACTCACACTTTGGCTTTTATTACCCACACAAAGGAATAGCAAATATGATAGGTACAAAAATTTTATTTCTAGAAGATGATCCTCTTTACCAAGAGAGTATAAAAGATCTATTAGAAGAGGAACACTACATTGTTGAAACATGTAACAATGGTGATGATTTTTTAAATAAAATTTATGAAAGTATATATGATCTTTATATTTTAGATATTAATGTACCTAAAATAGATGGATTTGAACTCATGAATCTTCTAGAAGAATATCATGATACTACTATGAAACTTGTTCTTACTTCACGCAAGCACACTTTAGCTCAATCCTTTCACAATGGATGTGATGATTATTTAAATAAAACAACCGACCTAGAAGAGTTACTTCTTAGAATAAAGTCTCTCATTAAAAGAGGATATAACTGTCATGAAGATTCGATCAATATAACAAAAAACATCATCTACAATATATTTGATAAAAAAATATATATCAATAAACGATTTATTGATATTGAACTACGCTCTTTATTTATTTTAGACTATATGATTAAAAAAAGAGGTCAATATGTCACAAGTGCTGAGTTGGAAAGATACACCTATGCATCTAATAGCGAATCAAAATCAGATGTTATAAGATACCATATATGGAACCTAAGAAATAAATTTGGAAAAGATTTTATTGAATCAAAAAAAACTCTAGGTTATAGGATAAAGTCACTTGGTATTGAGTGACTTTATGGTTAGCTAGATTTTAAATACTTTAGGAGGATTTAAATCTATGATGCTTGGTGGTTATTAAAATTATACTAGTAAACTGTTAATTATTTGTTAGTTTTAGATTTAATTCTTTTTCTTAATATTAAATTTATCTTAAATAATAATAATTACTATTATTACAGTTGTAATACTCTCATAAAGTTTTTTGCTATATCTTCTGCTCTTGTTTTAAATGTTGTTGCTAACTTTGGTTCGTATAAAGAATCTATAAGTTCAAAGAACATAGATAACCACATTCCAAACATCTCTCTTGTAAGTCCTAAGTCAAAGTGTGGAGCCATTGGGCTACCTTTATACTCATCATCCTGAAGTGCTATCATAGACCAAAACTTTGTAAGTATCTCAATATGCTCTT
>JBATTX010000312.1:0-2261 GCA_049670825.1 Arcobacteraceae bacterium
CCAGGTAGCTCAACACTTCCTGTAAATACAATACCATTACTCTCTGTATTATCTATTGCAGGAACATCTCCTTCAAAATCTTTATATTTTATTTTGATTTGTGTTCCTGCTGCAGTAATTGTATCAATTTCTCTATCAGGAT
The DNA here is from genome assembly GCA_049670825.1 of Arcobacteraceae bacterium. Classification (GTDB taxonomy): domain Bacteria; phylum Campylobacterota; class Campylobacteria; order Campylobacterales; family Arcobacteraceae; genus JAIOSF01. The sequence goes on from JBATTX010000312.1 coordinate 143, forward strand.
GTTCTTTATTCCATTGATCAATCACACCTGTCGATGCAAGTAAAGCATTTGTCTCAATATCTGTCGCCATTGCGGTAGCATTTGCCCCTATAGTTGTTGGGATAGATGTTCCTAAAAAGTTTACTGTAGTACCTGTAGATATTCCAGACAAATCAATAACTTGTATTTCAGCTTGATTGCCTGTACCATCCCATGTACGTGGTAGTAAAGAGTCTAATATAGGATTAGTATATGTTGTACCATCTACTGGATTTACTTTTGCATAAACATCTTTTTGAGGTGAATAATCTTCAATTAAAGTTACTTCATGAACATTTGTATCAAATCTGACAGCAGTCACTCCTGCAATTTTTAATTCGTAGTTTTCATCTCTGGATATCTCTACATCAACATATTTAGCAAGTTCTTTTTCTAAATTATCTCTTTTATCTAATAAATCATTGGGTGTTCCACCCGTTGTATCAGAAATTTTTTTGCTAATATTTCCAATCTCCTTTAAAATGTTATTTATTTCGCCAACATTTTCTTGAATATTGGTAAGGGTTGTTTGTTCTACATCTTCAATGTTTGAATAAAGAGTTTGTAAATTAGAAACAATAACTTTTGCATTATTTGTTACATCATTTTTATAAACTTCATTTTGAGGGCTTGTTCTTAGGTTTTCAATTGAATTGAAATACCTATCTAAGTCTGCTGAAAAACCTGAATCAGAAGTTTCATAAAAAATTGATTCGATATCAGATAACATTGAATTTAGTTCATTTGTATGAGAAAGGTTTCCTTGAGCTTTAATCAAATTTTGATACATGTAAATGTTAGTAACTCTTGATACGCTATCAACACTAATTCCTCGACCAGTTATTCTAGAGTCTGCATGTTCGATTTCTGAAACATTTACTACTCTTTTTTTATAACCAGGAGTTGTTTCATTTGCTAAGTTATTCATAACATTTTCAACTTGCGTTTGTGATGCTTGCAATCCTGATTGTGCTACATTTAATATATTTAACATATTTTGCCCCTAATTTATTATACAATAATACTATTGCAATTCTTAATATTAGATTAAAAAGGAGATATACTCTCTATTAATCTTGTTCCCCAACCTTTTTTGAGTGCATCAGATTCTTCACCATCTTTTTCATATAAAATTTTCAGATTGGCTAATTGATATGAATATACAGTATTTTCTGGACTAATATCATAAGGTCTAATTACACCACTGATACGAATATTTTGTTTTTGTCCATTAATAAGCATCTCTTTACTACCTTTAATAAAGTAGTTTCCATTTTGATATGTTTGCTCAATGATTGCAGAGATAGTTGTGGTAAAAGCCTCATCTGCTGAAGATTTTGCTTCACCTTTGAAGTTGTTTGCAGTAGTTGATGAAAAACCCAGTCCTGTGAAACTGTTAAGTTTATCTGCTGTATTTTGCATTCTTGATCCTGCTATTGAAGGTGCAAATACACCGCCACCAATCGATGAGCTATTGTTCTTTTTAAGTTCGCTTGAGTTTGTTGAATCGTTTGTTAAAGTTTCATCAATTAAAACTTGAATAATATCGCCCATTTGCAAATCTTTTTTATCTGCGAATAAAGAAGCACCTTTTCGTGAATAAAGAGCACCTTTTCTTTTTACAGCAGGGGCAATAGTTTTAGGTTTTTGCATTTTAGGAGACGTGTCAACATCTATTTCTGGTTTTGCTGCACAACCTATAAATAATAGAGTACACCCTGCAAATAAAATTAATTTATGCATCATATTTGTTCTCCACGATAGTTTTTAAATCAATTGCAATTTTTATATTTGTTGTTGTATGCTTAATCATTGCAGCAACACCATACCTTACTAAAAGAGGTTCAATATCTGTCGTAAAATCACACACTAAAAATAATTTGTCTTTTACAACTTTCACTGATTGTATATGTTTTTGTTCAAGTAAATTTACAATGATTACTGATTCTTTATATATTGTTTGTTCTAAATTAATTGACTTGTCTTGTTTCTTTTTTGTAATAGTCTGATCAAGTTTGGTAACTAATTGATTATTTTGTTCTTGAAATTTTGTACTCATATGTCCATAATATAGCCAAAACATTAGTATAAGAGAAAGCCC
>JBATTX010000313.1:0-4513 GCA_049670825.1 Arcobacteraceae bacterium
TCCATTTTCACCAATGCCAGGTGGTGCATTAACTGCAAATACGCAAATGATGAGAGATAATGATACACTAGATAAATTCCCAGAAGTTATCAAAGCTATGCAAGAAGTAGTTGAAAAAGGTGGATACGGTACATCTGTAACTCCAGTATCTCAATTTTATTGGCAACAAGCATATGCGAACGTATTTTTTGGACCTTGGAAACAAATAGCTCCAGGTTATGGGAAAATGGTACTTGGGTACTTTGGTAAAACTCCAGTAGAACCAGATGAAGAGATTGTAAAATTAGCGGCTGAAAAATTAAAACTTGAACCAACAAAAGAAAACCCACTTGATATAGCAGATAAAGATCCAAAAAAATCAGTAGCTGCATGGAAAGAAAGATTAGAAATAGAAGGTTTAGAAACAACAGAAGAGAATATTTTTATTGCTGCTGCTTGTGATGAAAAAGGTATTGCATTTTTAAAAGGTGAGTCACCACTTAATGTAAGAAAAATTAGTGATGAAATAGTTGAAGACAAAACAGAAGAAAAAGGAAATTCAAAAATGGCTGATGGAAATTATACAGTAGTTGTAGATGGTAAAAAATTTAGTGTACAAGTTGCAGAAGGTAATGCAGATATTCAAGTTGTAACTCCTGTTGCTACTGAAACTGTAGCAACTCCTGTTGCTGCTCCTGTAGCTGCTCCAACTGGTGCGGGTACTGAAGTTGGTGCTAGTGTTAATGGTAATGTTTGGAAAATATTAGTTGATGTTGGATCAAAAGTTGAAAAAGGTCAAGTAATAGCAATTTTAGAAGCAATGAAAATGGAAATTGATATTGAAGCACCAGTAGCTGGTACAATTAGTGCTGTTCCTGTTAAACCAAATGATGCTGTTGAAGAGGGTCAAACTATAGCTGTAATAAGCTAATTATTATAAACTAAAGTTTGGAGAAAACAATGAATAAAAAAATTATGTCTATTTTGCTAATAATGATTGTATCACTTTTTAGTATCAATTTATTTGCAAATAGTGTAGATGCAGAAGTAGTACAAAAAGAACATACAGAATATAAAAGTAAAACTCTAAGTGAATTAGCAGTGTCATTTTATGACACTACTGGTATTAAAGCTTTAGTAAGTCCAAGAGATGATGTAATGACTGATGAGCCAAATCCTGCAGATGCAAGATTGATGACATCATTTGAACAAACATGGGGAAGACTCATCATGTTTATCGTTGTTGGTATTTTATTTTACTTAGCTATTGCTAAAGGTTTTGAACCTTTACTATTACTACCAATTGCTTTTGGTGGACTACTAGCAAATATACCTCTTGCTCATATGGCTGGACCACATGGTATGTTAGGTATTATATACAATATGGGAATTGCAAATGAATTTTTCCCTTTACTAATCTTTATGGGTGTTGGAGCAATGACAGATTTTGGTCCATTACTTGCTAACCCAAAAACTGCTATTTTAGGTGGTGCAGCACAATTTGGAATTTTTGGTTCTTTAGTTGGTGCTGTTTACTTAGGATTTGACTTACAACAAGCATCTGCTATCTCTATTATTGGTGGAGCGGATGGTCCTACTTCTATTTTTATTGCAAATAGACTAGCACCTGAAATGTTAGGAACAATTGCTGTTGCTGCATACTCTTATATGGCACTAGTACCAGTAATTCAACCACCAATCATGAAAGCATTAACAAATGAAACTGAAAGAAAAATAAAAATGCCACCGCTTAGAAAAGTTCATCCTTTAGAAAAACTTTTATTACCTATATTAATTTTAATGATGGCTATTTTAATTTTACCAGAATCTACTCCTTTAATTGGTGCTTTTGCATTAGGAAATTTTGCAAAACAATCAGGTGTTGTTGATAGATTAAGTGACACAATGCAAAACTCTTTAATCAATATCGTTACAATCTTTTTAGGATTAGGTGTTGGTTCAAAACTAGCTGCTGATAAATTTTTAGTGTTAGATACTATGGGAATTATGATTATTGGTTTGATCGCATTTAGTGCAGGAACTGCGGCTGGTGTTATTATGGCAAAAATAATGAATAAATTTAGTCCAAAAGATAAACAAATTAATCCACTAATTGGTGCAGCTGGTGTTTCTGCTGTTCCAATGTCTGCAAGAGTTGTAAGTAAAGTTGGTCAAGAATATGACAAATCAAATATATTATTAATGCATGCAATGGGTCCAAATGTTGCTGGTGTTATTGGTTCAGCAGTTGCAGCTGGTGTGCTTTTATCAATATTTAAATAGGAAAAAAAATGTTAGAAATTAAAAATTCAATTGGCTTGAAAAATGTAAATAGGGTTTTCAGGAATCTAGATAGAGAAAATCTTATTAACAATGCCATTGACCACGATGGTGCAGTTATTGCATATAATGGTGCAACGATCATCGAAACAGGAATATTTACGGGAAGAAGTCCTAAAGATAAATATTTTGTTAGCCAAGATCCATCTGAGCAATATATTGCTTGGGGAGATGTAAATCAAAAAGTTTCAAAAGAGATTTATGAAGAACTATTACAAAAAGCAAAAGATCAGTTAAGCGGTAAAGACTTATATGTATCTGATGTATATTGTGGAGCAAGTCCAACAAGTAAAAAATCTATTAGATTTGTTACTGAAATTGCGTGGCAAGCTCATTTTATTGATAATATGTTTATTATGCCAAAAACTGAAGAGCTAGATGATTTTACGCCAGATTTCACAGTATATAATGCATGTAAAACGGTAAATGAAGACTGGGAAAAACACGGATTAAACTCTGAAGTATTTGTAGTATTTAACGTAGAAGAAAATACAGCAATTATTGGTGGTACTTGGTATGCTGGTGAGATGAAAAAAGGTATTTTTTCAATGATGAATTACTGGCTTCCATTAGAGGGTAAACTGCCAATGCATTGTTCTGCGAACATTGGCAAAGATGGTGATACAGCTTTATTCTTCGGTTTATCAGGAACAGGAAAAACTACACTTTCTACTGACCCTGAAAGAGCACTAATAGGTGATGATGAACACGGTTGGGATGATGATGGTGTATTTAACTTTGAAGGTGGTTGTTATGCAAAAGTAATCAATCTAAATAAAGATACTGAGCCAGAAATTTACAAAGCAATTAAAAGAGGTTCGATCTTAGAAAATGTTGTATATGACGAAGATGATGGTGAAAAATTAGTTAACTATGATGATGGTAGTAAAACTGAAAACACAAGAGTATCGTACCCTATTGAATATATTGACAATTATCAAGAATCTATGATGGGTGGTCATCCGACAAATATTATCTTTTTAAGTGCCGATGCTTTTGGTGTATTACCTCCTGTATCAAAACTTTCTAGAGAACAAGCTATGTATTACTTTTTAAGTGGATATACTGCAAAAGTTGCAGGAACAGAGAGAGGGATTACTGAACCAACAGCTACATTTAGCGCTTGTTTTGGAGAAGCATTTTTACCTTTACACCCGACAGTTTACGCTAAACTTCTTGGTGAAAAAATTGAAAAACATAATGTAAATGTTTATCTTGTAAACACAGGATGGACTGGTGGTTCTTATGGTGTAGGTAAAAGAATGAGCATTAAAAATACAAGAGCTTGCATCAATGGTATTTTAGATGGAAGTATTCAAAATAGTGAATTTGAAACTCTACCATTATTTAATCTTGAAATTCCTACAACTCTTAAAGGTGTTGATACAGAAGTACTCAATCCTAGAAATACATGGGAAGATAGAATGGAGTATGATGAGACTGCTAAAAAACTTGCAAGTATGTATAGAGAAAACTTTAAAAAATACTTGACTGACGATAGTAATTTTGATTTTACAGCGGCTGGTCCAGAAGCTTAAACTATAATACAAAAGTTAAGTATATTTAAAAGAGAGTTTTTTAAACTCTCTTTTTTTATTTAGGATAACAATGAAAAAAGAAGATTTTTTACAACAAATAAAAGAAAACTGTAGTGAAATTTTGTACTTAAGTGTACAACATATGTTCAATAAAGTTCATCCAACTACTGTAGAACTCAACGAGTTAGAAAATCAAGATTTTTTTTCAAACTACAAAAACTATCACCTTTATCTAAATGATTTTAATGGAACAATATATAAAAAATACTCTTCAAGTGTAAATCAACTTTATATTGAGATGTGTAACTATTTTAAAATTGAAGTTGATAATCAACACACTCTAGAACACGCTATAAGAAAACTTGAAAAACAAACTCCAGAAGTTCTTCTTGACCTTACAAATGAAGATATACAACTACAAACAATCCATTATTTTGATCAAAAAGTTTTAGAAATTCTTGGATCAATTTATTATAATACAAATAAAGAACAATATAAAAAACGAGTGGAAGCACTTCAAAATAATATTATCATAGTTAAAAATGCATTACAAATTTCATAAGGTTTATATCGAACTAACCAATATATGTGGTCTAGCATGTAGTTTTTGTCCAACCAAGGAGACAAAAACATCTACAATGAGTTTGGAATTTTTT
>JBATTX010000314.1:0-5840 GCA_049670825.1 Arcobacteraceae bacterium
CCATTTATCTCTTTACGAGATGTAGAGAATAAAATCCTAGATAATCTAGGACTTTAAAACTTTCCTATCAGGCAGTCAATGCCTGATATTCATTCAACGAATAATCATCTGTCATTCCACTAATATAATCAATCACTAGTCTAGCTCGATAATACCACTCATAAACATCTTTATTTCCATCATCTTTTAACTCTCCAACACTTTTTTTATACGCTACTAAGTGTTTTTTAGAAAGTCTAGCAAGAAGATTTTTACAAATGAGACAGTTTACTCTTCCTCCATCTAAAAGTATCTCAAACTCTAATGATGTGAGTTTTAGAAGTGGTTCATAGATATTAAATAACCCTTGAATAATAGCATACCCTTTTAGTTCAAGCTGTTGCACTTGTACATTTGAATAGATATATTCGTATGAGATGTTTTGTAAAATTTCTACAGCAATAGAACACTCATGCAGTTTATCAAACTCTAAAAGTGCATTGTTAAATGAACCATCAAAAATAGCATCGTGGTGCATAAGATATAAATCAGACACATAATCTACAAGTTTATAAATGAGTTTTGCTCGAGTAAGTGTCAAAAACATATTGAACTGGTATGGTTCTTCCTCTTTACTTTTTGCTTTAAAATAGTTCTCTTCAACGATATCTAAAAGCATAGTTTCATTTGTGCCATACTTTTCGTTTACATTGTATGATTCTACTTTAATAAGCTGATAAATTTTATCTAAAGTTAATATCCCTTTATCGACTGCATCTTCAATATCAGCACTTAAATACGATATATCATCAGCAGCTTCCATAATGTATGTCAAAGGGAATCGATGTCCTGGTTTGATATCTAAAGTATCACTTACAGTCTCTACAAAATCTTTTTCACTAAAATAATATCCAGGCTTCTTTTCTAAATATGTAAAGTTTTCATCACCTGATTTATCTTCAAATGCACCTCTTGTGTATTTGATAATAGAAGCAGTTTGAGTATAAGAAAGATTGAGTCTTTGTAGTTTATGGACAATTCTGATTGCTTGTGCATTTCCATCGTATGAACATAAATCTTTTCTAAGTATCTCTTTGAGGTTTTCATTTCCTTGAAGATTTAAAAAGATTCGCTCACAGCAATTTTCCATCCATTCATTGATGGCCGTTTCTCCAAAGTGCCCAAAAGGGGGATTTCCTATATCGTGTAGTAAACTCGCCATCTCCGCAGTTGAAACAAATGCATTCTCTAACTCTTTGAGATTTTCGTCATAAGATTTTTTAAGTATTGTTTTTGCAATAAATCGTGCAGTTTGTGAAACTTCAAGCGAGTGAGTAAGTCTACTTCTTACAGCTGCATTTAATTCTAAAGCAAATACTTGTGTTCTTTTTTGTAGCCTTCTAAAAGCAGGTGAAGAGATTATACGACCACGATCGCTCTCAACTGACCAATCTAAATCCTGTGAAGGATAAAACTCTCTATGTGTTGTTAATTTTGTTTTGTAATCATTCATAGTATATATTATATCTTATATTAAATTATATAGTTTGTAGTTTTATACAAAATGAGCTAAGATACCAATAATGGAACTCATAGATAAACAAGAGGGCATCTATTTATTAGATGACGATAATTTTAACTTTCCCACTTTAGAGGTGATGAAAAATGACCTAGTGTGTATAGGTGGTGATTTTCATCCCCAAAGAATCATAAATGCCTATGAATCTGGACTTTTCCCTTGGTATATAGATGAATATAACTATATACATTGGTACTCTCCTCAAAAACGTATGGTGCTTTTTCCTGATGAGTTTAAACTCTCAAAAAGTTTAAAAAGAACAATCAAAAATAAAGGTTTTGTTGTTAAATCAAATGAAAACTTTGACGAGGTTATTAAGCGTTGTGCTACAATCAAAAGAAAAGATGAAGATGATACTTGGATAAGTGAACCATTTATCGTGGCTTATACAAACCTCTACAACCTTGGTTATGCTAGTTCTATTGAGTGTTATTTAGATGGTGAACTTGTTGGTGGATTATATGGTTTGATGGTCAATGATATTTTTTGTGGTGAAAGTATGTTTGCAGATGAAAAAGATGCTTCAAAAGTAGCATTTTATCATCTCTGTCAACAAGCAAAAGAAAATGGTATCAAACTCATAGACTGCCAAGTACACAACAATCACTTAGAATCACTTGGAGCAAAAGAGATTTCACGAGAAGAATACTTTAGGTACCTCTAATACATGCCAGGACGACTTTGTATACACGACGATATATCTTTTAAACAAGATATTTTTAAAACCTTTGGCAACTTTACAGATGATGTACAAGTACTCTACAAAAGATACAATATTGCTCCAACTATAAACATTCCAATTTTCACCAATACAAAACTTTATACTTATGCTCACTTTGGACTTATTCCTTCATGGGCAAATGATAGAAGTAGTCTAAATATCAATGCACGAAGTGAAACAGTATTTGAGAAAAAAAGTTTTCGAGAGTCTTACAAGCAAAGAAGATGTATCATTCCTATCAATGGCTACTATGAGTGGAAAAAAGACACTATAGAAAAAACATCTACACCTTATATTATCACTTCTAAAACTCATGAATATCTTGCATTTGCAGCAATATATGACTATTGGTATGATAATAAATTAGGTAAAAACATATTAAGTTGTGCACTTCTTACAACTGAACCAAATACTAAAATAGAAACTATACACGATAGAATGCCTGTGATACTTAAACAAGATGATTGGCAAGTTTGGTTAAATACCAACAGCACCTATGAAAAACTCAATCAACTTTTTACACCATGTGAAAATGAAACTATAGAGATAACTGAAGTGGGTGATTTAGTAAATAGTGTTAAAAACGATACAAAAGAATGTATGGTAAAATCGACCAAAATAAAAACTGTACAAACAACACTTTTTTAATACTTCAAAGGGTTATAATGAAAACTATTTTACTAATACCATTTTTACTGTGTACTCAACTATTTGCAAACTATGCATTTACAAATAGTAATAGTGTAAAAATAGATATGCATGGAAAAGAAACTCAATCATTTACAACATCAAGTGGCTTTTCAAAAATGAATCTAAACAATAAACAAACACTCCAAAGTTTTAGTATAAAAAAACCAACAAATCCAATCAAACCTACAGTAAAAAATGTAGAACTAAAATATAATAACAAATCAAACTAAGGATAAAAATGAAGAAATATAGATTTATATCATGGAATGTAAACGGCATTAGAGCCGTTGAAAAAAAAGATGCTCTAAAATGGGTAGATAATGAATCTGTTGATATCTTGGGACTTCAAGAGATAAAAGCAGAAGAGCATCAAATACCAGCTACTATTTTTGATAAGGCATTTAACTTCAAACATATCAATCCATGCAGTATAAAAGGACGTTCTGGAACTGCACTTTACAGTGATATTGAACCATTTTTTCATGATAATACTTTAGGTGTAGATATTTTAGAAGAGGGGCGTATCAATGAAGCCCACTTTAATTTTAACGATAAAAAAATCGCATATTTTAATGTATACTTTCCAAATGGTCAAAGCAAAGAAGAAAGACTTGTTTATAAAATGGAGTTTTATGATAGATTTTTAGAGCATTGTGAAGCGCTTAGAAAAGATGGTTTTTCTATCATTGTTTGTGGTGATGTAAATACTGCTCACCACCCTATAGATTTAGCGCGACCAAAAGCAAATGAAAAAACATCAGGATTTTTACCTATGGAAAGAGAGTGGTTAGATAAGTTTTTAGCTCATGGATATGTCGATACACTACGACACATCAAAGGTGATGCAGAGGAACTTTATAGTTGGTGGTCGTATCGAGCAAATGCACGAGCGAACAATGTAGGCTGGAGAATTGATTATTTTTATGTAAGTGAAGATCTAAGAGAAAATATAAAAGATGCTTACATTATGAACGAATATATGGGAAGTGATCACTGTCCTATAGCTTTAGAAATAGAACTATAAAGAGGTTTTCATGAAAGAGTTTGATTATCTAAAAGATGGAGTGTTTAATCCAAAAGTTTATGCAAAGATGGTTAAAACCTATCAAAAAAATGATGATCCAACAGGATGGTTTGATTCTGTTTATAAAAATGCAAACGGTGACTACACAAAAGTATTTTGGGCTGATTTAGAACCAAGTCCATATCTTGTGAATTGGATAAAAGAAAACCCTCTTACAAAAAAGTCAAAAACTGCTTGTGTTATTGGCTGTGGAGTAGGGGATGATGCAGAAGCATTAAGTGAACTTGGCTTTGATGTAACTGCTTTTGATATCGCTAAATCTGCTATAGAGTTATGTAAAAATAGATATCCAAATACAAAAGTAAACTATCTAGTAGCTGATCTATTTGATTATCCACAAGAGTGGTTTGAAAAATTTGATGTGGTATATGAGTGCAATACTATTCAAGTGTTACCTGGAGCTTATAGAAAAAAAGCAAGAATTGCAATATCTAGTTTAGTAGCAAAAGAGGGCTATCTTTTAGTATCTTGTAGAAGTAGAAATGAGGGGGAATTAGAAAATGCAATTCCATTTCCACTTTCACGCCCAGAGATGGATGAATTTATAAATATAGATAAACTAAAAGCGCTTAGTTTTTTAGCCTATGATGATACACAAAAGCCACCAATACCTCACTTTTTTGCTGTATATCAAAAATAACAACTAACAAAAACAAGGAAAGAGAATATATCTCTTTTCCTCCTATGCTTGCTATTTTAGATCAAAAGGTGTCTCTTGATATACAAAGTAGTTCAACCAGTTCGCAAAAAGAAGATGTGCGGTTGAACGCCATTTTACTCTTGGTTCTTGTGTTGTATCATTATTTTTAAAATAGTTCTTTGGTATATCGATATCCAAACCTTTTTCAACATCTCTAAAATACTCTTTTTGTAATGAATCAAAATCATACTCAACATGACCACTCATAAATACATGTTTTCTATCTTTAGATGCAACTAAACACACTCCTGAATCTTCAGAATGTAGTAGAAGTTCTAAGTTTGAAACTTTATCTATATCCTCTTTTAATACTGTTGTATATCTTGAGTGTGGAATATATGCTTCATCATCAAAACCTCTTAATAAAGGGTTTGTTTTATTAAATAGATCGTGTTCAAAAACACCAAACGTTTTTTTATCTTGCTCATATTTAGGTATTCCGTAATGATGGTATAAACCAGCTTGAGAACCCCAACAGATATGTAAAGTTGATGTAATATTTTTTTTTGAATACTCCATAATCTCTTTTAACTCATCCCAATATGAAACCTCCTCAAATGGCATAGTCTCTATGGGAGCACCAGTGATGATAAGTCCGTCGAAGTTATGATTTTTTACTTCATCAAAGGTTTTATAAAAACTTTCAAGATGATCTTCTGTTGTATTTTTAGATTGATATGTAGCTGTTTTTAGAAGAGTTATCTCTGTTTGTAAAGGAGTGTTTCCTAAAAGCCGTAATAACTGTGTTTCTGTTTCTACTTTATTTGGCATCAAATTTAATAAAAGAATTTTCAGAGGTCGTATATCTTGACTCATAGCTTTTTTATCATTCATAATAAAAATATTCTCTTTTTGCAAAATTTTGACAGCTGGAAGTTTTCTAGGAATAACAATAGGCATATCTACCTCCTTAATAATTTTTGAAAATTATAGCATTAAAGTATAACATAGCAATTAAATCTCTAAATAATAATATTTAGCTAAGGGTTACCATAAAAATTTAATAATTTAAAATATAATATTATTAATATATTGTTATAATATATATCGTAGTGATTGAGACAATAATTGCATTTTATGCTAAAAT
>JBATTX010000315.1:0-3430 GCA_049670825.1 Arcobacteraceae bacterium
CTTTCTGCAATTAATTCTCAAGAGTTGATGATATCTAAAATACTCTCTACTCAATTAAATTACACACCACTTTTATTTTCACTGACACAAGAGCGAGATAGAAATAAATTAGTTATAGCAAATTCAATAGGAGATGTTCCAAAAGACCTAGAAGAGTATAATCATTTAATAGGAAACAACTTAAGTTATAGTTGGGTAAATTATTCTACTATCGTTGGGGTTGAGTATTTGTTAAACGAAAATATTAATATGTTCAAAGATTTGAAAATTAAAGAGAATCAAGTAATATATCCAGTAAAATTATATAGTGTAGAGAAGCATTCTTTTAAGCTAATAAACTAAACTCTTTATGAATTTAGTTTATATGATTTAAAATTTCTCTTAAATCTTTTGTATCAATAATGATATTTGCTTCTTTCTTTAAAATATCTTTAGCACAAAATGCAATTCTTGTATCAGCTTCAGCGAACATACTTCTATCATTCGCTCCATCACCCACTACTAGAGTATCAGCTTTAGAGATACCAAGAATATTTTGAAGTCTTCTTATCATATCACCTTTACTGTAATCAAACATCATATCTCCACCAACTAAGCCAGTTAGTACTCCATCTTTATGATGTAAAACATTAGAAAAATCTGCATCAAGTCCCAATACGTCTTTTGCTGGACTTGTACCAACTCTAAATCCACCACTAAAACAAATTACTTTGTATCCTTTTGCTTGTAAAGCGGGAACAATTTCTAACGCTCCTGGCATTAATGGAAGGTTTTTACCTATCTCTACAACTTTATCATACTCTAGACCTTTTAGTAGCTCAACTCTGGTAATTAAACTTTCAAAGAAGTCTAGTTTACCATTCATTGCAAGTTCTGTAATTTCTGCTACTTTTTTTTCAAGACCTAATTCAGCTGCGAAGAAGTCAATAGTCTCTCCATCCATTAAAGTTGAATCAAAATCAAATACTGCTAATTTCATTATTTATACCTTTTGTGTTATAATATTCGTGAATTATATCGACACTTTTGTTAGAAATTGATTTATTATAAAAAGGTAAAACTAAAATACAAAGCTATATTGATAGATGCCTAAAGATGTTTAAATAAGGAAAATTGATGTTCACAATTAAAAAAATATGGGATGCTTTAAATCATGCTGGTAAGCCTTGGCAAATAGCATTAGCACTCGCTTTTGGTATGGTGGTAGGATTTACTCCTTTACTTTCAATACATAATGCTTTGATTTTGTTCGTAGTTTTATGTTTAAATATACATATAGGTGTTTTTTTACTAGCAACATCTTTGTTTAGTATTTTAGGTTTTGCTTTAGATCCTTTATTTGGTTCTATTGGTACAGCTATATTAACAAATGAATCTTTGCAAACAACATTTACTCAATGGTATAATATACCTTTTGGAAATCTATCTGGATTTAATAATACAATTTTGATGGGAAGTTTAGTTGTATCACTTGTATTATTTATTTTTGTATATAAATTTTCTTCATTCGTACTGATTAAATACAGAACTGTAATAGCTACAAAAATAAAAAATATTCCACTATTAAATAAATTACAATTTTTTACAGGTGAAGATATTAAAGCAGTAAAATCTTTTAGAGTAGTTGGTATAGCTATTATAGTTTTCTTAATTGCTGCATTGTCATTATTTAAAATAGTGATTTTTGATGAGATTGTTAAATCAAATCTTGAAAAAGCTATCAATGAATCATCGAATAAGATAGTGAAAATTGGAAGTTTAAGTACAAGTATTTTAAACTCATCTATAGTTTTTGAAAATATTTACATTTCAGATAAAAAAGATAAATCAAACAATCTAAATATAAAAAACATTACTATTGATATAAACATTTCACAATTAGTATTTAAAAAAGTATTACTAGAAAATGTAATTATTGATAAAATTAGTTTTCCAAATGAGGTACAAATAAACTCTAAGATATCGTCAACAAGTACATCAAAACAAAAAAGTCAAGAAAATAGCTCAGTTGGAGATTTGACTTCATTAAAAAATATTAATGTTGATGATATCAAAAAAGGTTTTGATCAAGATTTTAAAGCAGAGTTTGATAAATACAAAGACTATTACAATGAAATCAAACCATTGTTTAATTCTGAAAAAAAAGTTGAACAAAAAAGAGCAGATGGAAAATTTATCTCTTTTGATTTAGATTCAAATATTCCAGATCTACTTATTAAACAAGGAAAATTTTCTATTTTTAAAAATGAAACAGTAATTAATGGAAAATTTGAAGATTTTACTACAAATCAAAATCTCTATAAAAAACCATTTAAAATTACTATTGACACAAAAACACCGAAAAAAGGAACTGTACTGGCAGATATCTCTCTCCTTGAAACAAGTGTAAAATCTGTTGATAACTTTACAGTACAATTAAAAGAGTTCCCACTCTCTGATATGAGTAAAAAGGGGATATCTATAAATAATACACAAATAAACACATTTTTTGAACTAACAATTACTAATAAAACAAAATTAGTTGGAGTTCAAGATATTGATGTATTATCTACAGATATTGTATTTAGTGAGTCAAATAAATATATTACGATGTTAAATAAATCTTTAATCGCAACGAAAGGTATAAAAGGTTCAGTAAAAATTTCTGGAGACATAAATAAACCAGAACTTAAAATTGATTCAAATATTGATACTATTTTAAGAAATAAAGTAAAAGCAGTATTAAGTTCTCAAAAAGAGAATTTGAAAAAAGAGCTAAAACAGAAAGTCGAATCGAAAATAAAAGAAAAAGTAAATAGTAAATTAAAAGGGATTTTAGGTTTTTAAAATATGCAAAAAAAATATGCAAGTATCGATATAGGGTTAAAAAGAATAGGGTGTGCGGTGTCCTTAATGGCAGGTGTAGTGAACCCTCAAGAGGCAATACTTCGAAAAAATAGAAATCAAGCTAGTCGAGATGTTGATAGTTTTTTAAAAGAGTGGGAGATAGATACTTTAGTTGTAGGTTATCCAGCTTCGAGTGAAGATATGATCAAAAGAGTAAACCACTTTGTGACTCTCTTGGAGTTTGATAAAGAGATTGTATTTCAAAATGAAAATTTAAGTTCACAAGAGGCAAAAGAGCTGACTAAAGGGGAGATTAAACATAAAAGAGATGGTAGAATCGATTCAATAGCAGCAAAGATTATACTTGAAAGATATTTAGAAAAAAAGGCTTAAAAATGAAACAAACATTCGAAGTAGAAAATGTAAAATGTGGTGGTTGTGCTAATACTTTAAAGACTAAACTTAAAGATGCATTCGGTGAGATAGAGGTTGACTTAGATGTAATGCCAAGAAAGATCACTTTAGATATTGACGAAAATCAGCTAGAGGACTTAAAAAAACGATTAAGAGGGTTAGGTTATCCATTATCAACTGATGAGTTATC
>JBATTX010000316.1:0-7090 GCA_049670825.1 Arcobacteraceae bacterium
GTCTTAAAAAGTAGGCTTAAATTATCTACTTAAAACTAAAATTTCAATATTTTATAGAAATAATGCTTTAGTAAATATTTAATTTAGTCAAAATTTATTTGAAATTTACAAAATAATGAACATTATAAGATGATTTCGCATAGTTTATAGATGAATTTGTCTACTTTTTTAGTAAATTTGATATATTTTGCAGCCATTATAAATCCTTTTAATTGTATTTTTAAAATTATTACAAAAAAACTAGATTAATTTATAAAAAATGACAAATTGCAATTAAATTTAACAAAATAATAAAAATTTGTGATATAATTACAATAAAATGATAAAGGAGCAAGATATGTTTAATATTAATGAGATAATTGAAAAGCTAAGAGATGTCTTAGCAAGTGAAAAAACTGACGGAAAAGTTTTTGACAAAGAGATAGCAAATGCTTTAGATTTAACTAGTGTAAACTTTGCAACGATGAAAAAAAGAAATAGTGTACCTTTTTCAAATATTCTAGATTTTTGTGCATTAAAAAAAATATCAATAAATTGGATGTTATATGGTCAAGATCCTAGTAGTTTGATTGACACTACAGACAAATACTGGATCAAGTATTTTCCAACAATAAATGTAAGTGCAGGTGGTGGTGCTTATGATGGAGATGAAGAGTATGAAAAATTAGATTTACCAGATTTTTTTGTAGAACTTGTTGGCGGAAAAGAAAATATAAAAAATATAGAAGCTATTAACGTTACAGGTGATAGTATGGAGCCAACATTAAATAATGGTAATATAATTTTTATTGATAAAACAAAACAAGATGTAACAAAAGATGGTATTTATGCATTTATAAATGAAAATGGTTTATTTGTAAAAAGAATTC
Source organism: Arcobacteraceae bacterium (assembly GCA_049670825.1). Lineage (GTDB taxonomy): Bacteria > Campylobacterota > Campylobacteria > Campylobacterales > Arcobacteraceae > JAIOSF01. The sequence continues at coordinate 870 of JBATTX010000316.1, forward strand.
AAAGAAGAGTTGATGGCGGACTTGATGTAATTTCTGATAATAAAGAGTATCCGAAGCAAGTTGTATCTAAAGATGGTATTGATGTTTTAGGTAAAGTAATTAGTTCAATAGGGAAAGTTTTTTAAGCTAAATATTAATATATTATTTGATATAATATTTAAAATTTAAAATTTATGGAGTAATTGCTTGGATAACTATCCCCCCTTGTATTTAATGTTGACTAAAAAAGGTTATTTATGGAATTCTTAATCTTTTTGTTTGTTGTAGTGATCGGTGTTTCTTTTTTATGTTCTATATTAGAGTCAATTCTCTTATCAACTAATGTTTCTTATATTTCAGTTATCGAAAAAGTGAATCCAACGGCAGGTAAGCTACTTAAAGACCTGAAAAAAGATGTTGATAAATCAATATCTTCGATTCTTATTTTGAATACTTTTGCTAATACTTTAGGTGCTACAGCAATTGGTGTACAGGCACAATCAGTATTTAACAATGATAGTAATTGGGTATTAATCATATCTATTGTATTAACATTTTTGATTCTTTTTGTAGCTGAAATTATTCCTAAAACTATTGGTGCAATTTATTGGAAAGAGTTAGCTCCTATTGCTGCTAGACTAATAAATATTTTTATTTTTATCACATATCCTATTGTAATTATGACACTTTTTGTAACAAGAAAAATAAATAAAAATAGCGATGGTGATACAGTTTCTAGAGAAGAGCTTATTCATACTGCCTTGCTAAGTGAAGAAGATGGTATGATTAATGATATGGAATCTGATATTATTGAAAATGCTTTAAGTTTAAAACAGATTAAAATAAAAGATATTTTAACTCCAAGAAGTGTTGTTTTTGCGGTAGAAAAAAACACATTAATTCAAGATTTACTTGAAGATAAACGTACATATAAGTTTTCAAGACTTCCAATTTATGATGGTACAATTGATAACATTGTTGGAATGGTTTTAACGAAAAAGATTTTTAAACATGCTATCAAAGATCCTAATGTACCAATTGAAGAAATCATGATTAAAGTTGAAAGAATTCATGAAAATATTCCAGTTTTAAAAGCTCTTAGTAGTTTTACAAAAACAAAAGGACACATGTTGATTGTAGTAGATGGATATGATCAAACAGAAGGGATTGTGACTCTTGAAGATTGTCTAGAAACTTTACTAGGTTTAGAGATAATGGATGAGTTAGATACAACTGAAGATATGAGAAAGTTGGCGACAACAAAGATGAAAGCTAAACGAAAAAAGAGAGAATTAGAAAACTAAAAGTTTTTTACTATTTTCGTTATGCTATAATAATTTAAATTAAACAGGAGATTAACTAATTATGGGTAGAGCCTTTGAATATAGAAAAGCAGCTAAGATGAAAAGATGGGGAAATATGTCAAGAGTATTTCCAAAACTTGCCAAAGCAATTACTATGGCAGCAAAATCAGGTAGTAGTGATCCAGACACTAATGCAACTTTAAGAAGTGCAATTACTACAGCAAAAGCACAAAATCTACCAAAAGATAATATTGAAGCTGCTATTAAAAGAGCAACAGCAAAAGATGCAGCAAATCTTGATGAAGTTAATTATGAAGGTAAGTGGAATAATGGTGTTCTTATTTTCGTTGAAACGGCAACAGATAATAGTACAAGAACAGTAGCGAATATAAAAACAATTTTTAAAAAAGCAGGTGGTTCATTAGTTCCAACTGGTTCACTAGAATTTCATTTTGATAGAAAAGCTATTTTTGAGATGAAAAAACCAGATATGGATTTAGAAGATTTAGAGATGGAACTTATTGATGCAGGTTTAGAAGAGATAAAAGTTGAAGATGATGAAAATATATCAATTTATGCAGACTACACAGATTTTGGTAATATGTCTAATAAACTTCACGAGTTAGAACTTGAGTACGAAAAAGGATCATTGCAGAGAGTTCCAAATGCTCCAATAGAGATCACAGATGAACAGATGGAAGAGCTTGCTATTTTACTAGATAAAATAGAAGATGATGAAGATGTTCAAAATGTTTACACTAATTTAGCATAAGCAGTATATAATAATTTAAAAGGATTTAGAAATGGCAGAAAAGTTTAGACTTGTTACTAGAAGTGATATGGATGGTTTAGTGTGTGCAGTTATATTAAAACAACTTGATCTGATTGATGAGATCACATTTGTACATCCTAAAGATATGCAAGATGGGAAGATAGAAATTACTTCAAATGATATTGTTACTAATTTGCCGTATTGTAAAGAAGCTCATATAGTTTTTGATCATCATGAGAGTGAAACAATCAGAAATGAAAAAGCGGATAACCATGTTATTATTGCTGATGCACCTAGTGCAGCAAGGGTTGTATATGACTATTATGGTGGAAAAGCAAAATTGCCAAATATTAGTGAATTAATGATGAATGCTGTTGATAAAGCTGATGCTGCTCAATTTAGTGTGGATGAGATTTTACACCCAGAGGGTTGGGAACTATTAAGTTTTATTATGGATTCAAGAACTGGACTTGGAAGATTTAGAGACTTTAGAATTTCAAATTATCAGCTGATGATGGATCTTATCGATTATTGTATTGATCATAATATTGAAGATATTATGAAACTTCCTGATGTAGTTGAGAGAACAGATTTATATAAATCATATGAAGATAAATTTAGAATGCAACTAGAAGAGTGTTCTATTATGTATAATAATCTTATTGTTCTAGATTTAAGAGATGAAGAGATTATTTATCCTGGAAATAGATTTATTATGTATGCGGTTAATCCTGAGATTAATATCTCAATTCATGTATTAAATGGATTTCAAAATCAAAATACTGTATTTGCTATTGGAAAATCAATTGTAAATAGAAACTCAAATACAAATATTGGTGAGTTGTGTTTAAAATATGGTGGTGGTGGACACCATGCTGCTGGAACTTGTCAGATTGAAAATGACAAAGCAGAAGAGGTTCTTGCTGAACTAATTGAGCAAATTAACCAAGACGGTTAATTTGTCATCAAAGGGGCCTAATTTAAAGCCTCTTTTATTGCATTGATGTAGCTTTTATTAGAAAGTGAATTTTCTTTTTTATAAGCTATGTCAAATGCAGTTCCGTGATCTACTGAAGTTCTTTTTATTGGTAGATTGAGTGAAACATTTATACTATCCTCAAAATACAAAGCCTTTAGTGGCGCTAATCCTTGATCATGATACATTGCACAAAAGTATTTGTAGTGTTTTCTTACATGAGGTGTAAATGCTATATCTGGTACCAATAAATCAAACTTTTGTTGAGTTACTTTAGTAGCTTTTTTGATAGCTTTTTTAATGATATTTTCTTCATCTCCCAATACTCCATTATCTCCAGCATGAGGATTGAGTCCTAATACTGCAATAGTAGTATCTGGTTCAATGTTTATGTCATTGACAAAATCAATTAAAAAATTTGATAGTTTTTTTACAGTTAACTGTTTGGATACTTTTTTTAAAGGTATATGTTCCGTATAAAGAGCTACAAACATCTCTTCACACCCTAGCATCATAATTGCATTTTTTTGAAAAACATCTCTTAACATATCGGTATGACCAACATAATGTATGTTTGCCTTATTCCAAGCCTCTTTGTTGATTGGTAGTGTACAGATTGCATCTACTAGATTGTTTTTTGCTAATTTGATTGCGTGTAAAAAAGAATCATATGAAAATTGTCCAGATTCTTTTGTTACTTCTCCTGGGTTTATTTTTGTTTGTAAATATTTTCCTGATAAGGTAAAATTTTTAGGAATTTCAATTTGTAGCTTTTTGGAAGCTTTTTTTAAAATATTTTTGTCAATACAATATATTGGATCACATAGTTTTGAAATAGTTATGTGATTTTCCAAAGCTAGTTGAATACCAACACCATTAATATCCCCAAGACTGATTGCTATTTTTTTTAACATTACTAAATAAGCTCTTTCATCTCTAAAATGGCATCTTTTAAACCTGTAAATACACTTCTTGCAATGATACTTTGACCTATGTTTAGTTCTGAAATCTCTTTGATATTTGACATATAGTTTACATTTTGATAGTTTAACCCATGTCCAGCTGCAACTTTTAGTCCTAGTTTTGTAGCTGCTTTGGAAGCAATCTCAATCTCTTTTACCGAGTTATTGAGTTTTTTAGTTAATTCTATTCTTGGAAGTTCTAATTCTTTTATTGAATGGTGTGATTTATTAAGTCCGCTATTAAGCATTGCATAAATATTTGCAAAACTGCCTGTATGAAGTTCTATCCACTCTACACCTAAGTTTTTTGCTAACTCAATTACTTCAAGATTTGGGTCAATAAAAAGAGAAACTTCAATTTCATGTTTGTGAAGTTTTTCAATAACTTTAGTTAACTGTTTATAAGTACTTTCAACATCAAGCCCACCTTCAGTTGTTACCTCTTCTCTATTTTCAGGTACTAAAGTTACTCTATGTGGTTTATTTTGACAAGCTATCTCTATCATCTCATCATTGATACTGCATTCTAAGTTTACTGGTAGTTGTGATAGTGCAATGATATTTTTAGTATCACTATCTTGCATATGTCTTCTATCTTCTCTTAAGTGAATTGTGATCTGATCTGCACCTGCTAGTTTACAAATACCAAGTGCATCTAGTGGGTTAGGGTCATTAATTTTTCTAGCTTCTCTTAAAACTGCAATGTGATCTATATTTACTCCTAGTAACATATCTAAATCCTTCTAATGGTTTATATTTTTTGTATTTTATCAAATATATTCTAAATTCAATTCATTATTGACATAAAATATTTCTGCATTAAATATATTACCTCTTTGAGATTTTAAATTACTAAGTTTTAGACCATCTCCTTTAAATAATCTTTTTACTTGGCGAAAGGTCAGCATCTTGTTCATAAATCGTTCCCAAATAATTTTTTCACATGAGTTGCATTTGTATCCTTGTGATATTTTGGTTACTTCACCTCCACACTCACATAAAAACATTGTGGTTGATTTTGTCTCTTCATCAAAAATAAGTTCAACTTTCCTATCGTTAATAACTGCTTTTGTATCATATAAATTATTTGCTGATGATTTGAAACCTTTTAGTAAAATAGCTTGACCTTTAAAAAGTTTTTTTGCTTCCTTATCTTTAAACTCTCTTCTAAAACTATATTTCCAAACTTGTGCTTTACATTTTTCACATTCAAATAAAGCATCATAAATTTTAACATCACCACCACATTGGCATTTTGAAAGTATATTTGAATCCATAATTACTCCTTTGTTTGATTTTAAAGATTGTAACAAAAAAAAGAACTGTTGCTAAAAAATATTACATTTTGCAATTTAATATCTTTTAACGAGCTTTTGGATAAAATCACCCAATTTAATAGAAATTGAGGAATATATAAATGAGTTTTATAGAGACACGAGGAAACGACGGTATTAGAGCTAAAGAGGTTGAGTTTTCAGATGCGATTTTAAATCCAAGTTCATCTTTTGGAGGGTTATATGTGCCAAAAGAGATACCAACATTAGGGCGTGAGTTTATAACAAAACATTTAAACACAACATACAAAGAGCTTGCTTTTGATATATTAAAAGAGTTCAAAATTGATATTGATGATGAAACTATCAATGAAGCATTAGCTTTATATGATAATTTTGATGATAATACGAACCCATCTCCAGTAGTAAAAATTAAAGATGATCTTTTTGTAAATGAACAATATCATGGACCAACAAGAGCCTTTAAAGATATGGCTTTACAACCATTTGGATCAATTCTAAGTGCTATTGCTAAAAAAAGAGGGGAAGAGTATCTTATCTTAGCTGCAACATCTGGAGATACAGGACCAGCTGCGTTAAATACTTTTAAAAATAAAGAGGGAATTAAAGTTGTTTGTTTATATCCAGATGGTGGAACAAGTGATGTTCAAAGACTTCAAATGGTTACTGAAGATGGAAAAAATCTAAAAGTTATCGGAATTAATGGTAACTTTGATGATGCTCAAAATGCATTGAAAAATTTATTGGCAAGTCAAAGTTTTAAAGATGAGTTACAAAATGATGGTATTAAATTAAGTGCTGCTAATAGTGTGAATTTTGGAAGAATTATTTTTCAAATTGTATACCACTTTCAAAGTTACTTAGAGCTATTAAGACAAGATGAAATTACACTTGGAGATAAAATTTATATCAATGTTCCAAGTGGAAACTTTG
>JBATTX010000317.1:0-2057 GCA_049670825.1 Arcobacteraceae bacterium
GAACCATATATTTTTTATAATAAAGTTACTCTAAGTAAAGTAGAGTTACAAGGGATGGCTGGAAGTATATTTCCTGCTAAAATTGAAAATGCAAATTTTATATACAGCGGATTAAAGCCGAGTAAAATAGATATAAATATTTCAGGACAATTTGGCAGTGCAAATGGAAACTTTGATATTTTTACAGGAAAATTGTATCTTGAAATTTCACCTTCAGATATTTTAAAAACAAACTATTCCTTTGTATTAAAATATATGAAACAAGTTAATAAAAAATACATATATGAGTATAAATTATGAATAGATTAGTTTTAGGTGGTTTATTGTCTTTTTCGATTGCTTTTTTTAGTATATCAATTTTAAAATATTTTATAACTGTACCCAAAAATATAGATGTGCGAGAGACAAAATTAGTACTAATAAATGGTAATATCTCTTCTGCTACAAACATCAAAGATAAAGTAGTAGTTCAAAAAAGTGTTAATAATACAAACTACCTTAATAGTTGGAAACTCAGTGCCACAGTTTTAGGCAATACCTCTTTTGCAATGGTATTAAAAGGTAGAGACTCTAAAGTATTAAAAATAAACGATAAGTTAGAGGGATATGAAGTCAAAAAAATCGACAAGGAAAAAGTTTTATTTTCAACAACTACAGATGACGTATGGTTGTATGTTAAAACTAAACAAGTTTCTACTAACAATCCAGGAATAAATAAAGTTGCACCTACAGTTGGTAGTTATAGTATTCGAACAGCTACTTTTAAGAGAAATGTACTTAGACCAGAAAGATTGTTAAAAACTATAAATATAATGCCTGAGATGCAAGAAAATCAATTTCAAGGTATGAAGGTGGTAAGTTTATTAGAGGGGTCATTTTTATATATGTATGGTTTAAGAAAAGATGATGTTATAAAAAGAATAAATGGAAAAAAACTACTTTCTATAGCAGATGGTATCTCAGGGTATCAAAGTATTATTACTAGTAGTAAGTTTACTATATCAGTATTAAGAGATAATAAAATTGAGGAATTTAAATATGAAATTGTTAAGTAAAGTATTGCTTTTAAGTTGTTTGATAGTTTTTTCATTACATGCAAATGATGATGAAAAAATAGAATTAAACTTTGTAAATACACCTATAAGTCATCTTACCACGCTTATAAGTTCTATTACCGGTAATAATTTTGTGAGTGATGGAGAGATACCAGGAAATTTTACTTTTGTATCACAGCAACCGATAAAAAAATCAAATCTAATGTCTGTATATGAGATGATATTACGAACAAAAGGGTATATGATAGTAAATCATGAAGATAAAGGTTTCTTTATGATTACACGAAATAATAATGCTCAAAGAGAAAATATTGAGTTCGATACAAAAGAAAATAACTATGAGATAAAAACAGAAATCATCAATCTTCAGTATTTTAAACCATCAAAAATAAAAGGTATAGTAGAACCTTACTTTACCAGTGCAGGAAAAGTAGTAGCTGATGATCAACTTGGTTTTTTGATGATTACAGATTATTTTGATAGTTTAGAGAAGATTAAAAAAATTATCAAAAAAATTGATAAGCCAAATGGGTTAGAACTTCATTGGGTAAAACTTGAAAATGTAAATATCAAAAATGTATTTCCACAGATCCAAAACTTGGCAAAAATAGTTTCTACGCAATATAGAAAACCTATCGAAGTTATTGAAGATAAAAGCTCAAATACTGTTATTATCTCTAGCGAAGGCGATGAGTATATTGCATTAGCAAAACTGATAAATAAAGTTGATAGCGAATCAAAACTTAATCTTAACTCTTCCGTGATAAATCTAAAAAATTCTAAAGCAGCTGATTTAGTAAAAATTATCCAAGAGATGGAAAAGACACGATATGCAAAAGGTGATATAAAAGATAGAGAACAGATATCTATTTCTCACGATGTATCGTTAAATGCGATTATCTTAATGGGTGAACAAAAAGTTATAAACAACTACAAATCAATCATAGATAGTCTTGATGCACCTAAAAAACAAGTATATGTGGAAGCACAAATTATTGAAAT
>JBATTX010000318.1:0-8890 GCA_049670825.1 Arcobacteraceae bacterium
CCCATAGGGACAATCCACTTCACATTTCCAAATGTTCCAACTTTAGCTATCTCATCAAGAACCAAAGATGAAGTTTTGTTTCCACCAACATCAACAATAACTTCATGGTTATCATCCATTAAAATCAACTCATCAAGTTCTGTGATTCTATTTGTTGATAACATTTTTTTATTTACAATTTTTGTTGCTGTAAAACTTTGTGAGTCATTGTTTTCATCATCAATTTCAATATATGTAACTGCTTTACCATGCTTTTTATACAAATATGGAGCAATCACTTGCATCGCTACGGTCGATTTACCAACGCCACCTTTTGTTTGAGGAATAATTATCATATTTGTTATCCTTGTATCTATTGAATTAGTTTATCTAATTTTTAATTTTATCTTGATTATATACTCAAATGATGATATTAGTTGATAATACTTTGGGATACTATAGGCTCTTTATTGTCATACAATTTGATTTTAAAACCATTTGTTGATTTACCATCATCATCTATTTCGATAATAGCAATTTGCATAATTGATTTACAACTATTAGGAACATTAAAATGACCACCAAGTCCAGTTAATGCTTTTTTAATAGGTACATCACTTTCCATTCCTATGACATTATCTCTACACCCTGTCATACCTATATCTGTAACATAATATGTTCCATCTGTTATCTCTTGGTCATCTGTTCCTACATGTGTATGTGTTCCACATATTGCACTTACACGACCTTTTAACATCTGCATCAAAATTCTTTTTTCTGCAGTTACTTCAGCATGAAAATCGATAAAAATATGCTTTACGCCATCATCTTCTAAAGTTTGAACAACTTCTAAAATATGTGTAAATGGATTTAAAACTTGTGGCATTGTATATAGACCCATAAGATTTATTACTGCTAATTTTATTCCATTTACCTCTACAACTTTTACACCACTTCCAGGTACACCATCAGGGTAATTATCAGGTCGTAGTACTGGTTTTGAATCAAGTAAAACTAACATCTCTTTTTTCTTATCCCAAGAATGGTTTCCACCAGTTATTAGATCAATTCCACAGTTAAAAAGTTCATTTGCATTTTTTACTGTCAATCCAAAACCATGACTTGCATTTTCACCATTTGCGATAACAAAATCTATATGGTGAATTTCTTTTAATTTTTCTAAATTGTCTTTAATTATTTTTCTACCAGGACGACCAACAATATCACCTATAAATGCTATTGTTATTTTATTTTCACTATTTAGTTCTGTCATTTTTACCTTCTGAAGATAGTTCAATTCTAAAGTTTGCACCATCTTGTGTATTTTTAGCAATTATTGTACCTTGATTTTCTTCAATAATTTTTCTTGCAACATTTAGCCCTATTCCTATTCCACCACTTTGTTTTGTACTTACAAATGGGTCAAATATCGTTTCAAGTAACTCTTGAGGGATTCCTCCTGCATTATCTTTAAACTCTACTATTACTTTATCATCTTCTTTAAACACATCAATATCAAGTCGTCTAGATTCATATTCATCTTTTTTGACTAATTCATCTAAAGCATTATTTATAATAATAATCCAAACTTGCTCTATTCTTTGTTTTTGAATCAGAACTGTAGATTCAGAATCTTTCATATCAAAGTCTGAGCTATATATTTTACCATTTATATATATCTTTGTTACTTGCTTTGCGTTATTATTACTAATAATTAAAGCAGTTCTTAGAGTATCAAAAATATCAACTTTTTCTCTTACTTCACAAGAACTTTGAGACACTTCTCTCATCGCCTCAACAATATTAGAGATGCGGTTGATTCCATCAGTTATCACTTCACTATCTTCTAAAATTCTGTCACGTATTTCACTTTGAGGTAACTCTTCAAGATCATATTTAATAAGCTCAAAATTTCCTTTTATATAGGTAAGTGGAGTGTTTATCTCATGTGTAATTCCAGCTGCTAATGCTCCTATTGAACTCAGTTTTGTACTTTTTATCTGTTCTTGTTGGATTATCTCTAACTGTTTTGTATTTTTCTCAACCTCTTCTCTAATTTTTTCGTTGAGAGAGTCATTTAACTCTTCTAGTAGCACTTTATCTGTAATATCATTTCTAATAGCAGTATAAGAAACTATTTTTCCATCTTCAAAATTTGGCTCTACGTGAGCTTCTACCCAATAAAAAGTTCCATCTTTTGCAAGATTTTTAACTTTACCATTCCATCTTTTTCCAGATTTGATTGTTTTCCACATCTCTTTAAAAACAGTAGAATCCATATCAGGATGTCGTACTATTGAATGGGGTTTACCAATTAATTCTTTTTTCGAATATTGTGACACTTCGCAAAATGCTTCACTTACACTTATGATTTTTCCAAAAGTATCTGTAACTGAACGAATTACATACTTATCTATGATTTTTAACGAATCATTTAAATCAGCTGTTCTTTGTTCTACTTTTTTATCAAGTCTTTTATTGAGTTTTTCAATTTTTTGTGTTAATTTAATCATTGGACGAGAAAATATATAAGCCAAAACAACTGCAAGTAAAATTGCAGAAATCAAAATCATAAGATAGAGATAATACATATCTTTTTTAATAATTGATTCAAAACGAGGATATATAACAATCAATTTAGCTTCATCACTATTTTTAACGGTTAATTTCATGAGAAGATATTTATCAGTAGTTTTATAATCCTCTTGTAAAAATTCTTTATTTTTTTCACCTATTAAAGAGAGAAAATCTACATCCTTTCCTAATGGTAATGACCAAGATAATTTTTTTTCTGAATCAATGATGATATTACCATTTTTATCAACTAAAATAAATCGACACCGTCTATCTTCTAAAATCTCCTCAATCTTTTTAAGTGAAATATGAAAAACCAACACTCCATTTTTTAAATTCATACCTATGATGAAAAAAGGTTCATCAATCTCAATTTTTGTATTTTTAGTAAGATTGATACCCATTTTTGAATTCCAAATTTCACCAATGTTTTGCTTTTTTATCTCCTTGAAAGAATAACTATTTAAGTTTTTCGATTGCTCTTTACTTTCGGGATTTTTTGAATAGTTAAGATTTATAATCTCGTTGTTAAAATTGTCAATGTATTTTGCTTGAAGTATGTAGTTTTCACTTTGTGTTAACGTTTCTAGTAAACCCTCTACATATTTTTTATCTGATCCGTCTTGTACAAATTTCTGAAAAGAAACATTATTTTTAATTGAATGCAGATGGGTATCTAATTCAGTAATAAATTCAGAAATTTGTGTCTCTTTAGCTATTAAAACTTGATGAGACATCTTAATTTTATTTAAAACTTTTTGTTCATCTGTAATTTTTACAAATGCAGCTACTGTAAAAAGTGCTAAGCAAATACCAAACACTACAAAAGTGAAAAAAAGTTTTAAATTATATGACATAGTTTTTAGTTATCTGAATTTAAAACTTCATTTATTTTTTTCTCTACTGATTGTAAAGATTCAAAAGGTTTCATAATATAATGTGTTGCACCATGTTTATGTGATTTTAAAACTTTATCCAAAGTTGAAAATGCAGTCATCATAATAACTTTTTGATTCGGATTTTTTTCCATTAGTTGCTCTAAAGCATCTAGTCCATTCATCTGTGGCATCATAATATCCATAAGAACTAAATCATATTTGTCATCTATATGCGATAGTGCATTTACAGGATTAGAATAGGTTGTTACGGTATACTTTTCGTTTCTACTAAAGAATCTTTGTAACATAGTTAATATTTCGTTTTCATCATCTACTATTGCTATTTTGTATTTTGTATTTTCCATTTGATCCCCTAATTAAATAAATCTTTTGCCGCTACTTTCATAATCATCTCATTTTTTTCATCAAGCATTGCATCCAAAATTCTAAACACCTCTTGACTTGCATCTTCAATAAGTTTCACTTTTTCTTCAATTACTGCTTTTGAACAAACAACAGAATGACCAGAACACTCTTTTGCTAATATGTTTGCTTCTCTATGAACTGTTGCATGTGGTTTATTTAGGCTTGCATATGACCGTGTTTCTCCAAACTCACTTTTACCTAAACCTGAGTCATACCATTTCCCTAATCTACATGCTGTATGTTCACTTGGCTTAAATGTATTGTTATCACCAAATAGAAGTTGGTATAAGTTATTTTTATATACCACATGATCTAGTTTTGCAAGATTTACAAATATTTTATTACTGATTGATTCAACTTCAAATACACTTCTTCCTGCATTTTTTTGAAACGATTCCATGAGTTTGATTAATATTGAAACTCTATCTTTTGTTTGCGTTACTACTTGGGCAACTATATCTGAACTACTTTTCATACGTGCTGTTTCCTCTTGAATAGCAACAACAACATTCTTTATCTCTTTTGCAGCTTCAGCACTTCTTGATGCTAAGTTTCTTACTTCTTGAGCAACAACAGCAAAACCTTTTCCAGCTTCACCTGCAGTAGCAGCTTCAACAGCAGCATTAAGAGATAAAATATTTGTTTGAAATGCAATTTGGTCAATTACTGTAATTGCTTGTGCAATATCGTCACTTTTTTGCACCAGATTACTTACAATCTCATTTTCTGTAACAATTTGATTATTTAAATTTTGGGTATCTTGAACAATACTTTGAGTAAGTGCAAGTCCTTCTTTAGAACCACTCGATGTATCTTTAGATTCTTTTGCCATACTTTCTAAATCTTCTAATAAGTTTTGATAAACACTTTGTGTATTTCCTAAAGACGCATTAATATTGTTGTTATGTTTATGTAATAACCCATCTTCAGCATTATCATGAATTGATGTTTTAATTAAAGATACTACAGTTAAATCTTCAAAAGTTTGATAACTAAGTTTTGCTTCACAATCAGAAATAATAACACGACTTTCTTTGTTAATAATTGCATTTAAAACATCTTGTTTATTTTCAATATTACTATTTGCTTTATCGTTTACAAAAATTATGTTGTTTGTTTTATCAAGAGCAATAATACCTTCTTCTGCAGAAAATTTTGCAATTCGTGTTAATTGTTCATTTTGTAGCTCTAAACTTTTAATTTTGTTTTCAAAACTTTTACTTAGATTTATTAATTCTTCTGAATGTTTAGATTGACTTTGAGATAACTCTAATTCAAGTTTTTTTACTTGCTCTTGTAAAGCTTCACACTCTTTATTTTTTACCTTATTAGAAAAAAACATTTAGCACCTTTATTATAAAATTAGATTATTTTATCAAATTAATTATTATATAAGAATTAATTATTTATACAATAACCACTTCCAAAAGCCCATTGAAAATTATAACCGCCTAATTCTCCAGTAATATCAAGAACTTCACCGATGAAATAAAGATTTTTTTGTAATTTACTTTCAAAATTATCTTTTATCTGTGCAGTATCTATTCCCCCTTTTGTTACTTCTGCTTTAGTATATCCAAAATTTCCAGCTGGTGCCATAGTATAATTTCGTAAATCTATATCCAAATCTTTTATTTGTTGCTTAAATCGTTTTGGAAGGTAACTATCTTTATTTGGTAAAAAATCTATTGAGATATTTCCTTTTTGCCAATACAACGATGTCGTTAAAATAGCTGGTCCACTACACCCTTTATGAGTAAAAAGCATCTTTCCTTCTACAATTTTATCCATCACTTTGATTTTAACATCAACAGATAAACCACTGAGCTCTTTAAACCAAAATTGATCTTTTTGTACTGTAAATCCTACAAGTGCAGGATTGAGTTTATTAACAGTATGTCCAAATTTTTCTGCAATTTTAAACCCAATATCACTAGCACCTAAACTTGCATACGATAATCCACCACTTGCAACAATAAGTTTTTTAGCTTTTATATCACCTTTATTGGTTTTAATAGTATAATCTTCATCATACTCTACATCTAAAACTTTTGTACCAAGCCTAAATTTACAATGTTGTGTTAACTTATCAAACATAGTAATTACATCGCTACTGCTATTACAAAAATATGTACCTTTTACGATTTTTGGATTTAAGTTTGGAACAACTCCATTTTTATGAAGAAAAGTTAAGAGATCTTTTTCATTAAATTGCTCTAAATTTTTTTGAACAAAAGATCTATCACCTAAAAATTTATTTGCACTCATAAACTTATTTGTGATATTACATTTTGCTCCACCACTTACTTTTATTTTTGCGCCGATTTTATCATTTGTATCGATGATACAAACAGTTTCATTTTTGAAACGAGTTGCAGCCATCAGACCACTTGCACCCGCTCCTATTATAACAACATCATATATCACTATTTATACGCTCTTACTACAAAACCTTTTTTATCTTTTGTATGAACAGTATAGTTTACAGTTTTGATATTTTTATAGTCACCTATATACTCTTTTACTAGCCATGATGCTTCTATTACTCTTTGTCTTGAAAGTCCTATTTGAGAGTATTTTGATAAATCTTTAATTCTTTGCTCACCATATACATCTTTTAAAGTATTAATCAATTTAAAATCTTTATCATCAACCATTCCAATCACTTCAAATTTTTTCGCATCTTTGTTATCGTCTAAAAATCGATGAAGTGCTTTGATACATTGTGTTGTGATTTTTATACTACCCTCACCCATATTTTTACATGTATAAGTATTAAAAGCTTTTGAATTAGTATCTAAACTATTTTCCTCTTTAAACTCTGACTGTACTTCCACAGGAATAGCAATCACTTTTTCAACTTCTACAATCTTTTCTACAGGTACTTTTACTATTTTTTCTACAATTTTCTCAACTGGAACTTTCACAATTTTTTCAACTTCTACAATCTTTTCAATCACTTTTGGTTCTGTTGTTTGTATTGCTCTATTTTTTGATAGGTTTCTTATTTGATCATTAAGTGTATTTACTTGTTGTGTATGTTCATAAAATTCTACATATTGACTTTTTATATGCGCTGGTAACATATCAAAATTCACATCGCTTTTTAAAACATACTTATTTTTTAAGTCATTTTTTTTCAACATATCATTTGTAGTATAGAGATAAGCGATATATCCCAAAAGTATAACTGATACACTTAAAAAAACATACATCAAAGTATTATTTGATTGTACTGTCTGTTGTGTTGGATTTGTTTCCATTTTATTTCCCTTTTTTTGTTAAATAATTTAACGTTGTAATGATAAGATCATCATCATCTCGACTTGGAGCTTTGATTGTTTCTTTCTTTTCGTCATTATACACTATTGTTATGTTCATATCATAGTTACTAATAGTTTTAATTTTTTTCTCTAAGGCATTTATCTTAATAATAATTAATTCGATAAACTGTTTTGTAGGTAAATCAAGTTTTCCAAATCTATCTTCCATCTCATCTTGAATAGCAAAAACCTCTTTTTTCTCTTTACACATACTCAGTCGTCTGTATAGTTCTAATCGCACTCTATCTTCGCTAACATAATCGCTTGAGATAAATGCTGTTATACTTAGCTTGATATCAACACTTACCTCCTCTTCTTGAACTTCACCACTTAAAATAGCGATAGCTTCCTCAAGCATTTTTAAATATAAACCATATCCAATTTGTTTAATATGCCCACTTTGTGCTTCACCAATGATATTTCCGCCACCACGTATCTCTAAATCTTGGTGAGCTAATGCTGTTCCACTTCCTAAATATGAGTTAGACTCTAACGCAATAAGTCTTCGTATCGCATCTTTTGTAATAGTTTTTTTATCTTTTACAAGAAAATAACAAAAACCTTCTTTGTCACTTCTTCCTACTCTTCCTCTAAGCTGATGAAGATCAGCAATACCAAATCTATCTGCACCATCGATGATAATACTATTTGCATTTGGCAAATGTAGTCCAGATTCTACAATACTCGTTGCTAGTAAAATATCAACTTCCCCATTTGCAAACATCTCTAAAGTCTCTTCACTTTGTTTTGGAGTGATTTTTGAGTGCATCACGACTATTTTAAGATTTGGCATAATCTCAAGTAGCTCTTTCTTTTTTGTTTCTATAGTTGCAATGTTATTATAAATATAAAAAAGCTGTCCACCTCTTCTCTTCTCTCGTAAGATAATCTCTTTTATCATCTTATCATCATACTCTTTTACAAAACTTCGCACCCCTAGTCTTTCTGCTGGAGGAGTAAGAAGTGCACTCATCCCTTTTATTTTTGATAACGCAAGGTTCAGTGTTCTTGGAATTGGAGTAGCACTCATAGAGAAAATATGTACATCCGAGCGTATATCTTTGAGTTTCTCTTTTTGTTTTACACCAAATTTGTGCTCTTCATCCACTACTACAAGTCCAAGGTTTTTACACTTTACATTTAACAGTGCATGTGTACCTACAACTAGATCAATAGTGCCCTCTTCAAGGGATTTTTTAAGTGCCGTTCTATCTTTTGTAGAGGTTCTTCCATCAAGTTTTGCTACTTTGAATCCAAAAGGTGAAAGCCGTTTTTTAATACCCTCAAAATGTTGCGATGATAACAGTGTCGTAGGACACACAAATAATGCTTGATATCCGTTCAGTAAAACTGCCAGCATACCATTGAGAGCAACTTCAGTTTTACCAAACCCAACATCTCCACTTAAAAGTCTATCCATCACAAGCCCTGAGTTCATATCAGCTAAAAACTCTTTTACGCTTCTATTTTGATCTTTTGTATACTCAAAACCTGCATCATTTTGAAGAATTTTTATCTCCTCTTTTGTAGTATCTATATAGATACCTTTTACAAGCTCTCGTTTAGCAGCAAGAGCAATAATATCACTTGCAATTGCAAATAATCTCTCTTTTACTTTCCCTTTGAGTTTTGCAAAACTTCCTTTACCAAGCTTATCCAAAGTGGCAGTACTACCACTATCTGCTAAATATCTATCGATTATTCCTATAT
>JBATTX010000319.1:0-4840 GCA_049670825.1 Arcobacteraceae bacterium
TTTTTAGATACTTGGCTAGCTAGTTTTTTGATCTCTGGAAGTATTAGTTACCTTTATTATGCCAATAGAGTATTTCAGTTACCTTTAGCTCTTTTTGCAATTGCAACTTCGGTGGCACTTTTTCCTACAATTGCAAGAGCTATTAAAAAAAATGATGAAGAAAAAGCGTTACAATATCTACGAAAAGCTTTTTTTATTTTACTTGGACTTTTAGGAGCTGCTACATTTATTGGAATTGTGTTTGATAGTTTTATAGTGAAGCTACTTTTTGAAAGAGGGGCATTTGATAGTGCAGATACACAACAAACAGCTTTGGTGCTTACTATGTATTTAGTTGGGCTTTTACCTTTTGGTTTGGGAAAGATTTTTTCATTATGGTTGTATTCTCATGAACAGCAAGGAACAGCAGCAAAAATTACGATGTATTCATTGATATGGAATATTATTTTGTCTTTAGTACTTATTAAACCTTATGGTATAGTTGGTTTAGCACTTGCTAGTAGTTTAAGTGGTTTTGTTTTGTTTCACTTGACTTTAAAAGAGTTTGGTTATACTAAATTTATAAGATTACTTAAAGAAAAATAAAAGGATGTGGTATGAAAATGATTATTTTAGCTCTGTTATTTTATGTTTCTATTTTTGCAGAAGATACAATTCAGCCACTAACGGAGATATGGACACCTTATCAAATGGAGTCAAAAGAGGGATTAACCGGAATAAGCGTTGATTTAGTAAAAGAGATACAAAAGAGGGTAGGGAACAATAAAAAAATAGAATTGACTACTTGGAATAGAGCTTACCATATAACACAAAATAAACAAGGATATGCACTGTTTTTAACTACTCGTTCCCAGCAAAGAGAAAATCTTTTTAGATGGGTAGGACCAATTAGTTCTATGAAACTTGTTTTTTTTAAAAATAAAAAAAGAGATGATCTTAAAATTAAAACATTAGATGATGCTAAAAAAGTACATTCGATTGTTGTTGCTAAAAAAACAATTGCTCATGAAAAGTTATTAGAGTATGGATTTACAAACTTAGAAGTGAATTCATTAGCAAATAATAGTTTTACAAAATTAAGAGAGGACAAGATTGATTTATATCCTATTGAGTATGACGCTTTTATGTATAAACTTAAAAATATGAAACTAGAAAATGAGATTGTACCTGTGCAAATGAAAGATCCAATTTATGAATCACAACTTTACATCGCATTTCACAAAGATACTGATGAATCCATCATACAAAATTGGCAAAAAGCTTTGGATGATATGAAAAAAGATGGAACCTACAAAAAAATTTTAAATAAATACAAGTGATGAACAGCAAATGAAAAAGCTTCTATTTCCTCTTATTGTAATAGTTATAGTGATTTTTGGATATTTATTTATCGTTAAAGATCAAAAAACTATATACGATGTGATGAAACTAAAAGCAAATTTTCTAGCAGAGTCAAGCGTTGTGTTTGTAGATAATCTTGCAATTGATGAGTTACGCAATAAAATTAAACTTGATATGAGAACAAATACTATCAAAGCTATAGTGATAAAAGATTTTATTTTGAAAGAAAATCTTTTGGTTGCTTATAAAGATAAAAACAATAATATTGTTTTTGCAAAAAATCTTCCTACGACATATACGAAATTTCCTGTAATTAAAGAAAATATTATTCAAAAAAAAAGCTATAGTACAACTATTCTAGGTGAATTAAGTTTGTATTATGATGAGGGATTTGAGTTCAATTTTAAACAAAATTATTTAAAACTTGAATTTTTGCAAGAGGAAGAAAAGTATTTAAAAAATAAAGAAGTGATACGGATGTGTGTAGATCCTTATTGGATGCCTTATGAGAAGATAGAGTATGGAAAACACGTAGGTATCACCTCTGATTATATAAAGATATTTGAACAAAAAATCGGTGTTCCTATTACACTTGTCATAACAAATAGCTGGACACAAACCTTACAAAAAGCTCAACAACGTGAGTGTGATATAGTTTCATTGATTGCAAAAACGAAAGAAAGAGAACAATATCTTGACTTTACGAGTGCTTATATAAATAGCCCAGTTGTTATTGCTACAAAAGTAGGTATTCCATTTATTGATGGTATTGAACAAATTCAAAAGAAAAAAATTGCAATTGTTAAAGGGTACTATTTTTATGATATGTTAATGCGTGATTATCCTAATCTCAATTTGGTCACAGTAAACTCGGTGATTGATGGACTCAAAAAAGTAGAAGAGGGAACCGTATTTGCTTATATAGACAATTCAGCAGTTGTAAATCATGCAATACAAAAAGATTTTATAGGAAGTGTAACAATTTCTGGAAAATTGAAATATAACTCATCGTATAGTGTTGCGACGAGAAATGACGAACCATTGTTACATGAGATATTTGAAACCGTTATTTTATCACTTGATGATGCAACAAAAGAGGAGATATTTGATAAATGGATAAAATTAAATTATAGTTTAAAAACCGACTATACACTTATAATCAAAATTGTATTTGTATTATTGTTAGTAATTTTTGGAATTATTTATTGGAATAGAAAACTAGCACTTTTAAATAAAGAGTTAAGTATAGAAAGAGATAAAGCAAAACAACTTACCAAAGCAAAATCTGAGTTTTTAGCTAATATGTCACATGAGATACGCACACCAATGAATGGTATTGTAGGTATGGCTCATCTTGCTTTAGAATGTGATCTGGATGAGAAAAGTAAAAATTATATACAAAAAATTGATGTTAGTGCAAAATCTTTATTAAATATCATTAACGATATTTTAGATTTTAGTAAAATCGAAGCAGGAAAACTTACAATTGATAAAATCGATTTTGATTTATCAGAACTCATCTATAATATTGTGAATCTATCTCGATTAAAAATCGAAGAAAAACATCTCGATATAGTTGTGGATATAGATACAACTGAACCAAGATCATATTATGGTGATCCTCATAGACTATCTCAAATACTCATAAATCTTATCAGCAATGCGATTAAATTTACAGATGATGGATTTATCAAAATAGTTGTACAACATAAAGAAAATTCAATAGTTGAATTTAGAATAGAAGATTCTGGTATTGGACTAAGTGTAAATCAAATAGATAAACTGTTTCAGTCTTTTAGCCAAGGGGATAATAGTACAACAAGAAAATATGGTGGAACGGGATTAGGGCTTTCTATTTCTAAACATTTAGTTGAATTATTAGGTGGAAAGATTTGGGTAGAATCAAAAGAAGATATCGGAAGTAGTTTTATTTTTGAAATGAAATTACCTAGTAAAATTTTACTAAATGACGAGAACTTTGAGATAAAAAATATAAATTCTATAAAAAAACACTTTCAAAATTTAAAAGATTTATGTATCCTTTTAGCTGATGACAATAGTATAAATCAAGAGATTATTATTGGATTATTAGAAGGTAGTTCAATTAAAATAGATGCTGTATCAAATGGAGAAGAAGCATTAAACAAATATTTAGAATCTCAAAATAAATATCAACTCATTTTAATGGATATACAAATGCCGCTTATGAATGGATTAGAAGCTACACAAGAGATACGAAAATTAAATCAAAATATTCCAATTGTTGCACTCACTGCAAGTAAAATTGAACAAGAGAGAGAAAATACAAAAAATATAGGTATGAATGATTATTTAGAAAAACCAATCGATATCAATAAACTTTATTCAATACTTTATAAGTATTTATATAAAAATAATTTAAAAATTGAAATGAAAGCGCTAAAAGAAAGTTCAAAAATACCTAAAAATTTACACTATATCGATACTCAATATGCACTAAAAAGACTTAATTTTGACGAAAGCTTGTATTTGAAAATATTAAGTGATTTTAAGTCGTACTATAGTGAAATAAAATTTGATATGTTAAGTGATGATGATTTTAAATTAACACTACACACCATAAAAGGATTATCTGGAAATATCGGGGCTAGAAAGCTACATGATATTGTCAATGCTCTTGAAAATAGCAAAGATGCTGTATCTTTTGATAACTTTATAAATGAGATGAACAATGTGATAAATGAACTAGCTTTTTTAAATACAACAAGTGAGAAAAAAATTTTAAAACAAGATATAAGTGAAATCGATAAGCAAAAGCTTTTTAATGATCTCAAAGAAGCCTTAAAAATAAAGCGTCCAAAACTTATTTCTATAATTCTTGAAGATTTAGATAATTATGATCTACAAAATGATGAAAAAAAGTACCAAATGATGAAAAAAGCTATCTCAAAATACAAATACAAAGACGCTTTAGATATATTTTAATATATTCAGTTATAATCCCATCTCAAACAGAGAAGTGTCTGAGTGGCCGAAGGTGCTTCGTTGGAAGCGAAGTTTGGTGAAAGCCAACGAGGGTTCGAATCCCTTCTTCTCTGCCAGAGCAAATTTTTTATAGATTTTATGAATTATTTTTAATAATTTGTCGAACCTCTTCAAGAAGTTCTACAGAGGCTTCAATCTCCTCTTTTCTAATTGCTACGCTTTCTACATTACAGCCTACAGGTATACCTCTTTTTATACCAAATTTATAGAGTTCTTCAAAAATATCTCTTGATAGTTTTACAGAGTCTTTGAGTATATTTCCTGATTCTTTTAAATCTTCTTCTAGGTAATTTGGAATATTTATCCCTAACCATTTCATAAAGTCAAGTGTTTTTACGCTACCACATGGAGTAAGAGTAAAAATGATTGGAACCATCTCATAGTTATTTTCTTTTGCATATTTTGCATAGTCAGTTAAAAATATTTTTGTAGCTTATACATCATAGACACATTGAGTGATAAAATACTCACATCC
>JBATTX010000320.1:0-1641 GCA_049670825.1 Arcobacteraceae bacterium
GTTTGAGGACAAATAATAATAAATTCTCCTCCTCCAAATCTTCCTTGTATATCAGATTTTCTACTATTTTTCATAAGTATTTTTGCTGTTTGTTCTAAAACACTGTCACCAACTTGATGTCCATAGGTGTCATTTACCTCTTTAAAATGGTCAATATCTATCATAATCAAGGACAATCCATATGCGTGTCTTTTTTGTGCTTCTACTTCTATTTTGATAAATTCATCAACCATTCTTCTGTTATATATACCTGTTAATTTGTCTATTGAAGCCATTTTTTCAAGTTCTTTTTTTGCAGTAACATCAACACCTAAAGAAACAAATGTTTCTATCTCATTTTTTTGATTAAATGTAGGAATTATATGTTGATCAAGCCAATAATCTTCACCCGTTTTTTTCTTATTTTTAATTTCACCAGTCCAAGTTTTACCATTTAAAATAGCTTCCCACAATGTCTTAAAAAGAAATTTATCTTTATCTGGATGACTAATAATATGCATCTTTTGTCCAATTAGTTCATCTTTTGAATAGCCAGATGATTTTACAAAAGCAGTACTTACATCAATAATTGTACTATCTTTTTTTGTTGTTGCTGTGATGATATATGTGTCTATTATCGAAGCAAATTCATTTAGTTTATCATGAGCTTTTAAAAGTGCTTTTTGAATTTTAACAGGACTTTTCGATGCGTACATAGCAATAATAGTACTTAAAATAATTGTTAAAATAAGAACAACAATTGCTGTTTTGATTTTTGTATTTATCAAGTTTTTTTTGTAATCATATTTTGTTTTTAATATCAAAACTGCATTATCTGCATTATTTAAAATATCTCCAATTGGATAAACATAAATATCATCTGCTTCTAAACCATCTGGAAAGTCATCTTTTAAATCTCTCTTAATATTTTTATATTTGTTAAAAGAAAATTGATTGTCTGGATGTAAAATATAGTTTTTATCTTTGTCAATTATAAAATGTTCAAAAGCTGAAGATGTGCTAATAGAAGAAAATAAATTATTCAAAAGCACATTAACAATAATCATACCTGAAAATTTGTCTTGACTAAAAATAGGCATCGCTATTCTTATTGTTGGTTTGTATGGTATTTCTATTTTTCCATTTTCCATATTTAAATCAAGTTTAGAATGCCATACAGTTGTTTTTGTCATTTTTGATACTATTTGAAAATAATCTCTGTCACTTTTATTTTGAAGTTTTGCTTTTTCCACTACAAAGGGTTTATTGTCTTCTTTTTCTCTATCAACTCTAATAATCTCTTTTCCCTCTTCAGAAATAAGTCTTGCTTGCATAATTTTATCTTGCGAACTAGTAAGGGCTAAAAATATCTGTGATAACTCCTCTTCTTTATGTGCATTATTTGAAGAAGTAAATTCACAAATTGTTTTATTTGTAGCAAGCGCCTGAACAATATAATTAATATCTTTTATTGCTGGCTTTAAAATTGTTTGAGTTTTGATTTCAAATATTTCAACTGCTTTTTTGTCTGTATTATCATGAATATCGTTAATTTGCAAAATATAACTTGTGATGGCACCAAAAGAAGAGATCATTATTCCAAATAAAATGAAGTAAATAGTAAAGTATTTATGAAAATTTCGCTGAGACATTTTTGAGATA
>JBATTX010000321.1:0-2162 GCA_049670825.1 Arcobacteraceae bacterium
AGTTTAAACGAAGAACTTACAAAACTAAACTACGAAATAGCTTCACGAGAATATGAAGATAAAAAATATAGCGATATAAAAGATTATCTGGATTTTGATGTTGACTATATTGTATAAAATAAATATAAAGAGAATAAATGGATAACATACTAGTAATAATTTTTTCCGCAATTTGTATTGCAACAATATTAAATATAACCCTCAAAAGATTTGGGGTGTCACATATCATAGGCTATATTTTATCAGGTACTATCATTAGTTATATCTTTAGTTTCAATGGTATGAATTTTGACAGTTTAGAACTCATTGGAGAGTTTGGGATTGTATTTTTGATGTTTACCATTGGGCTTGAACTCAATTTTGACAAAATCAAAAAAATGAAAGAACTACTTTTTGTAAATGGTTTATTACAAGTACTTTTAAGTGCTTTGATTATATTTATCATCTCCTATTTTATATTTAACCTATCATCAACTATTTCTATTATCATAGCTCTTGCATTTTCACTTTCATCAACTGCTATTGTACTTACCTATCTAAAAGATTCAAAAGATATATACACTCCGTATGGGAAAAAGTCTGTGGGAATCTTGATCTTTCAAGATTTGGCTGTGATTCCTATTTTGTTACTTATTACATTTTTAACAAACGATACTCTTTCTATTTCACAAGTGCTACTTCAAACTGTACTTGCAGCATTGTTTATCTTAGTTTTTATGTTCACAATAGGAAAACGAATCGTAAAATTGCTGTTAAGTTTATCGGCAAAAACACAAGTAGAAGAGCTGTTTTTAGGTTCTGTTTTCTCTATAGTTATGGGAACTTCTCTTTTAGCACATGAGGTTGGATTTACTTATTCATTAGGTGCTTTTATAGCTGGTATGATTATAGCTGATACTGGATATAGTGTAAAAGTAGAATCAGACATCGTAACATACAAAGACCTTCTTTTAGGTACCTTCTTTTTTAGTGTTGGAACCAAAATAGATGCTGTGTATGTTATACAAAATATCCATATCATTTTTTCAGTTTTAGCCCTTACGATGCTTATTAAAACGATTGTGATATATTTTATCATCCGTTTAAAAGAGGACAAAAGTACCTCCATAAAAACTGCTATCTCTCTTGGGCAAATTGGTGAGTTTTCTTTTGCTATTTTTGCCTTGGCGTTTACCTATGAACTTATCCCAAAAGAGTTAAGTAATTTTCTTATTTTAGTAACTGTTTTATCGATGATAGTAACTCCATTTATAGTGAATAATATCTATAAAATAGCTGCTTTATTTGTAACAGAGTTTTATGAGTCAGATAAAATCACACCTATTAAAGCAAAAAATCATGTTATTATCGTTGGTTTTGCAACACTTGGACGAATAGTAGCTCAACAACTCACAGACGACAACATCTCATTTGTTATCATCTCTGATAATCTAAAGCATGTACTTCTAGCAAAAAAAAGAGGATATATGGCGTACTTTGGACACCTAGATAAAAAGCCAGTTTTAGAGTCTTTGAAAGTACAAGAATCATCAAGTATCATCCTTACAACAAATAAAGAACTAAGAAAAAGACTGATCTCTGATGCTGTTTTAGAGTATCATCCAAAAGCACATATTATCGTAAAAATAGATTCTGTAGATGAAAAAAAATACCTCAAAGATTTAGATATCACAGATTTTGTTGATATCAATCACGAAGTATCAAACCTGTTGGTAAATCATGCAAAACTGCATCTTGAGGCAACAAATAATTAAAATATCACTATTTTTCGTCCAAAAGGAATCTTATTTTTATTTTGAGAAAGTGCCCATAAAACTTCACAAGCAGGTGGAATACGAGGGAAAATCCCCTCCCCATCTGTAAAATACAACACTATAGAACTCATTGGAATATTGGCTTCTATGTATTCAAAGGTTGGGCGATAGTCAGTTCCCCCTCCCCCTTTTAACACAATATCAAAATCCTCTGCTCCCATAAAACTATGATGAGAATGCACCTTAGCATCTGCGATGATGAGCTCAATTGAAATAGAAGGAAAGTTTTGCATAATAGCTTTAAACTCAGATACAAAACCTCCTAAAAGCTCCTCATTGATTGACCCAGATGTATCAATAGCAACCACTAAACTTAAAGTATCACTTGTCAAACTAGGCAACGCTACA
>JBATTX010000322.1:0-6863 GCA_049670825.1 Arcobacteraceae bacterium
GTTTTAGAGTCAAAAGGAGCAGCTGCTTTTGGACGAGATCAAGATGAGATAATTATTACACCCTTACAAATGTTTCAAAGAAAGATTCAAGGAAATAAAGATATAAGCTCTATTATTATCTCGATAAATGAAAGTAAAAATATCAAACAAGCTAAAAAAGATATCACGCTTCTTATGCAAGAGAGAAGAGATATCAAACCAGATGCAGAAGATAATTTTTATATAAGAGATATGGAAGACCTTTTATCTACCATGACATCAACTACAAAAATGCTTACTTATTTATTGGGTTCAGTTGCAGCCATTAGTTTACTTGTAGGTGGAATAGGTATTATGAATATTATGCTTGTTTCTGTAACAGAGAGAACAAAAGAGATAGGTATTAGACTTGCTATTGGAGCTTTAGAGAGTGAAGTATTGTTGCAGTTTTTAGTTGAGGCTATTGTGTTATCCACACTTGGTGGAATCATAGGGATTGTATTAGGTTTAGTAATTGGAAATATTGGAGTTAGTGTGATGGGTCTACCATTGATTATCAATACTCAGATTATTCTTATAGCATTTGTGTTTTCAACATTTATTGGGGTGCTTTTTGGATATTTCCCAGCAAGAAAAGCAGCAAGACTGAATCCTATAGATGCTTTACGGTATGAGTAGTAACTAAAAAATTACATATTTGATAAAGATTATCAATAATCTTTTCAAATATGGGTAAAATTAAAGTACTTTTTATTTAATATTGATTATAATTATCAAAATCGTAAATAAAAAGGAATCTGATGAACAAAGCAGCAAAAGTGCTTTTAGTAACTAGTATAGTTCAAACTATGCTTTTTTCAAATCAAATTGACAAATCAGTTAATATAATTGAAAAAAATAATGAAACACTCAACACCTATCAAAAAGTTATAGATAAAAATGAGTTGGTAAGAGAAAAACTCTTAAACGAATACAAATATTTCTATAGTTCACTTCAAAGTACACAAAGGTACAATAATCAATTAGAAAAAATAATCAATTCACAAAATGAAGAACTTGCAAGTTATAATCAACAAATTGTAGATATCGAGCAAACACAAAAAAATATTTTTCCACTGATGGAAGATATGATTATCTCTTTAAAAACCTTAGTAAAAGAAGATACTCCATTTTTACTATCTGAAAGAATGGCAAGAGTAACAAAACTCGAAAATAGCCTAAACAAAGCAGATATCCAAACACATGAAAAATACAGAATCATTTTAGAGGCATTTAAAATAGAATATGATTATGCAAAAACAATAGAAACATATCAAGACAAAATAGATGGAAAAACAGTAAATATTTTACGAGTAGGGCGTGTTGGATTATATTCTCAAAGCTTAGATTTGAAAGAGTATGGATATTTTAATAACCAAACAAAATTATGGGAAACTATCGATGATAGTACTTCAAAATCAAATATAAGAAAAGCTATTAAAATAGCAAATAAACAACAAAATGTAGAGCTTTTAAATCTTCCATTTTTAGCCACTAAGGAGAAAAGATGATTAAAAAAATAATCTTGCTTGCTACAATTACTACACTTGGATTTAGCCTTAGTTTAGATAACCTTTTACAAACTGTAAAAGAGCACTCACAAAAAGAGTTACAACTTGAAAAACAAAGAGTTCAAGAGTTTATCAACAACAAAGAGAAACAAAGAACACTTTTACAACAAACAAAACAAGAGCTCAAACTTGCAGAGGAAAGAACAGTTGAGTTAAAAAAAAGAATCGAAGCCAATGAAAAAATACTCGCTAAAAAAGAGAGTGAACTGAAAATAAAAGCAGCAAACTTAGGTGAGATGTTTGGAAGTTTAAGACAAACATCAGCAGACTTTTTAAATAACTACCAACATTCACTTACAGCATCAGAAGATGCTTCAAAGGAGGAGCTTTTTTCTAAGTTTTCAAACTCTAAAAAACTTCCAAACCTCAATGAACTCAAGCAGTTTTGGCATGCGATGTTAGATGAGACTATAAAAGCAGGAACAATAGCACAGTATGATGCAGATGTGATTTTAAATAGTGGAAACAAAGTAAATCAAAAAGTAACAAGAGTTGGTCTTTTTGCAGCGGTATCAAATGGAAATTATTTGACATACTCAAATGATATGAAATCACTTGTTGAGTTATCTGTACAACCGAACTCATCTGCAACTAGTGATGCTCAAGAGTTTGAAAATGCAAATGAAATAGCAAATATCACAATTGACCCTACAAGAGGAACTCTTTTTGAGATGATTGCTAATAATCCAACGATAACTGATAGAGTCAATCAAGGTGGAGTAATTGGATATATCATTTTAGTATTAGGTGGATTAGGAATTTTATTTGCTTTATATAAAATGATTATCTTAAATCAAGCATCACAAAAAATAAAACAGCAAATGAAAGATATCACAGTACCAAATGAGAATAACTCGTTAGGAAAAATTGCAAGTGTATTTTACAAAAATCAAAATGACACTATCAATGATTTAGAGATAAAAATTGGTGAAGCGATACTTAAAGAGATAAATCAGATCAAAAAAGGTCAAAGCTTTGTGAAGCTATTAGCTGCAGTTACGCCACTTCTTGGATTATTAGGAACAGTAACAGGGATGATTGCAACTTTTCAAGCAATCACATTGTTTGGTACAGGGGATCCAAAACTTATGGCAGGGGGAATCTCAACAGCACTGATTACTACTGTTTTAGGACTAGTAACAGCTATTCCACTACTTTTTGCATATACATACATCTCATCAAAAGCAGATGAGTTAGTATCTATATTAGAAGAACAAAGTATCGGTTTATTAGCAAAGACATTGAAGTAAGATGTTTGAGTTATACATAGATGATCTGCTTGCCTTTTTTGATAAAGGTGGTTTTGTTTTATATATTGTTTTTATAATTGCACTATTTTTATGGGCACTTTTAATAGAACGATATTTATATATTCAGTATGAATACAAAAAACAAAAACACGCTGTGTTAGAAGAGGTAAAAGCACTTCAAATCAAATCAAAATTTAAAGATGAAGTAAAAAGATACTTTGTCGAAAATTCAAATTTCAAACTAAAAGGTGGATTGGATTTTATCAAAACATTGATTGTGGTGTGTCCTTTAGTTGGATTACTAGGAACCGTAACAGGGATGATTGAGGTGTTTGATGTGATGGCACTTACAGGAAGTAGTAATGTAAAATCGATGGCAAATGGTGTTTCAATGGCAACAATCCCTACAATGGCTGGAATGATGATAGCACTAAGTGGAATTTTATTTGAAAAAAAACTTGAACTATCAATCAAATACCACACACAAAAATTAGAATTAGAAATATCAAAGGTACTATAAATGAGAAGATTTTCACAAAAACATACAAAAGAGGAGACAGAGATAAATCTGACCCCTATGCTTGATGTTGTTTTTATCATGCTGATATTTTTTATCGTGACAACCTCCTTTGTAAAAGAGACTGGAATCGATGTAAATCGACCTAGTGCTAAATCTACACAACAAAAAGGGAAAGCAAATATCTTAATTGCTATTAAAAATAATGATGAGATATGGATCGATAAAAGGATGGTAGATATACGATCTGTTCGAGCAAATATAGAGAGACTTAAAGCTAGTAATACTCAAAGCTCAGTAGTGATTCAATCAGATACAGAAGCTAGAACAGGGGTGTTGGTAAAAGTAATGGATCAAATAAGACTTGCAGGTATTTTTAATATCTCAATCTCTACACTCAAAGATAACTAATATGCGTTTATTTGTTGCAATTTGTGGTTCTTTTGTAATTTGTTTGGCGATATTTTTTGGTATGCACCTGATGACAAATAGTGCAAATGCAAATATAGATAGAAACACTCAAACTCCACAGTTAGTATATTTAAGAGACAAACACGATACAGATATTAAAACAAAAAAAAGAATCACTCCAAAAGAGCAGATAAAAAAAGTTGTCCAAAAGATAAAAATAGCGCAACCAAAACTAGAGATGAATATACAACAAAATGTAAAACTCAAACCTTTACAGATGGAACCAGTGCCTATTAATATCTCAGCAATATCCTCTCTAAGTGGTGCGCAAGTTGGATTTTCTCAAAAATTTTTAGATGCAAATATGTTACAAACTTTGAGAAAAACAAATCCAAAATACCCAAGAAGAGCCAAACTAAAAAAACAAGAAGGTTTTGTGCAATTAGGATTTACGATAGAGCCAAATGGTTTTGTATCCGCAGTAAAAGTACTTGCATCAAATCCACCAAATGTATTTGAAAAAAATGCAATTAAAGCGATTAAGAGATGGCGATTTAAAGAGACTAAATCAACAAGAGAAGCAAGCATAACATTTAATTTTAGGTTGGCACGATGAAAATAATATTACTAATATCTTTTTTGATATTTAATTTTGTAGAAGCAAAAGGAACTCTAAGTGAGGCAACATATAAAAAGCTTTTAAAAGCACAAAAACATATTGAAAAAGATGAATATAAAGAGGCAAAAACAATACTTTTAGATATAGTTGAAAAACAAAATAATATAAGTAAATCATACGCTTTACAAGAGTTAGCAAATATTTATATAGCAAGCAATGATTATAATGAAGTTGCAAAAAGTTATGAGCAGATTTTAAAGCTTAATTCCTTTGAACAAAAAGATTTAGATAGTATCAAACTCTCTTTATCTCAAATATATCTTTCGCAAGAAAAATATGATAAAACGATTAAATATTCGTTTGAGTTACTTGAAAGTAAAACCGCAAATAAAAATATTGTATATCAAAATCTTGCACTATCATATTATTATAAAAAAGAGTACGATGACAATATTTTTTATACGAAAAAAGTGATTGAAACCACAGATGCAATAGCAAAAAAAGAGTCTTGGTACCGTATGTTATACTCTTCATATATTTCTTTAGATAACTACTCTCATGCTATTAAAACACTAAAAGTGATGGTAAAACATTATCCTACAAAAGAGGATTATTGGTTACAGCTTGTATCTGCATATCAAACAGTAAAAGAGTACAAACGCTCACTTGCAACTATGGAGTTAGGGTATGGTAAAAACTTTATCGATAAGAAAAAACACACGCTTTATTTGGTGAATATTCTTTTACAAAATGAGAACTATAACAAAGCTGCTTCACTTATTGAAATAAGTATTAAAAACAAGATTATAGAAGATACGAAAAAGAACTTTGATCTTTTAGTTGCTGCACATCTTAATGCAAAAAATATTGATAGAATAATATCGTTACTCACTCATTCAAAACATGCAAAAACTGAAAAATATGTTTTGCTTTTGAGTAACTTGTATTATAATGAAGGTAAATACTCTAAAGTTATCGCTACATTAGAGAACTTCAAATTTAAAAAACATTCAAAAAAAGATGGACGAAAATCTATTTTGATGGCACTTTCCTATTTTGAACTCAACTTTAAAAAAGAGAGTGAACTATTTTTAAAAAAAGCTTCTCGTAATAAATATGAAAAAAGAAGAGCGAAAAATATTGCAAAAGAGTTGAATTTTCATATCTGATTTATTTATATAACCTTAGGTAGTATTGAACAAAAAGTGATACAATACACCCAAAGGTTTACATGTGCAAAAAGTTTCACTCTCTATAAAAATTACCATGCTTTTAATTGCTATGACAACAATGATGTCAAATGTAGCAATCGTAACAGCTCTGCCACATCTTAAAGATTATTTCTCAGATATTGAAAATATTGAGTTTTTATCTCGAATGATGATTACACTTCCTTCCCTTGCTATAGCATTTTTAGCACCATTTCTTGGGCATTTTGTTTATAAAATAGGGCGTAAAAGATCAGCTTTGATGGCGCTTTTACTCTTTGCTTGTATGGGTAGTGCTGGATTGTTTTTAGATACTATTTATCTTCTTCTATTTTCACGATTTATGTTAGGTATCTCAATAGCAACTTTGATGATAGTTTCTACATCTTTAATAGGGGATTATTTTAAAGGGGAAGCTAGAAATAAGTTTATGGGACAGCAAGGGGCATTTATCTCTTTGGGTGGTGTTGTTTTTGTTGTAGGTGGAGGGATGTTATCTGATATTAACTGGAGATATTCATTTAGTATCTATGCAATTGGATTTTTACTTATCCCTTTAGTATATAGCTTTTTAAACGAAAAGATAATCGAAGATTTTAATACAGAAGATGACACAAACCTAAACTCAAATCTTTTTATTATCTAGTTTTTATCATTTTTATTGATGATGGTATTTTATATTTTACCTACTCAAATACCTTTTTTGATAATGAACCATTTTAATGCATCAGGGACTATGGCTGGAGCAATTATTGCAATGGCATTTATCTCAATCGGAATAGGTGCTGTTGCTTTTCGAAAATTTAAACAACGATTTTCTCACGCACAAATCTATGTAATGGGGATGTTGATTATTGGGTTTGGATTTATCGCTATTGGTTTAGTTCAAAATGTTTACTTCTTCTTTTTAACTTCACCAATTATGGGCTTTGGTGGTGGAATACTCATGACAAATATGACAGCATGGATGCTAAATCGTACACACCATACACAAAGAATCCACAAGTCTGCATATCTTACAAGTTCATTGTTTTTAGGGCAGTTCTTCTCTCCTATTGTTTTTCATCCAATAGTAAGCCACTTCTCAATTGAACATTTTTTTATGGTAGTTGGAATAGGGGTGTTGATAATAACTCTTATTAATTTCATTCTATTTAAACAACGAATCGTTAAAAAAGAGTTATAAAACTATTGTAAAGATATTATTATTTTCTTGATGTGTGTAGTTGAGTTTGAAATTATGCACATCTAAAATACTTTTGATGATAT
>JBATTX010000323.1:0-1878 GCA_049670825.1 Arcobacteraceae bacterium
GATAGAGCTTGGATGAAGATAACAACGCCTATTCAAATAGGACATCCATTAGAGTATTATGAAGATCATTTTAGAAAAGCTGTTGCTTTAGAGTGGGATATACGACTTACAAATCCAAAAATTCAAAACAACAACGAACGAGTTGCAAAAATCAAAACAATGTTTGAAGATATCTTTAAAAATATCAATAAAGAAGAATCAAAAAGTATTTATGATTTTTCTTTAAAAAGTTTAGACAAAGTACAACTCTATCTGGGTCGCCCTGCACTATTTTTTGCAGCAGAGTTCAATGGACTTTTTTCAGCACAAGTTGTGCCAAACGATGAGATAGTTTCAAAAGAGTATGGGAAAAAAATATTTGCATTTAGTGATGAGATTTTACAAGGGCAAAGAGCAAAACCATTTTTAAAACTCTCTACTGAAATATTTGGACAAGAGTTTCTTACAAAAGAGAGAAAGTTTTTATTTGATACTAACAATACTGCAAAATGGCACCAAGTATACGATATCACTACTATTGGGCATGAATTTGGGCATATTTTATGGTGTGATGATGAAACAGAAACAGTGATGAACAAAACAGCAAATTTTAAAAATATAGAGGAGTTCAAGGCTACAACGGGTGGACTTGTATCATTTTTTACAGATTCAAGTGCAACAGAAAAAGAGCTTGAGGAGTTTGTAATCTCTGATACTATTAAAAGAGCTGTTGGACTCATTGGTTGGATGGAAGTGGATGAAGTGCAACCATATTATTGTGAAGGGATGATTCACCTTTTTGGACTCTTTGAAACACAAGTTTTATCTTGGGATATTGAAAATAAAAAACTTTCAATAGATACATCAAATACAAAAATAGAAAATCTTAAACAATGGTATGTAGATACATATACAAAACTAGCGATTCATTATCTTGAAAAAAAAGATGCGACACTCTTTTTGCAAAATTATGCTATTAAAAAGAACAATAAATTTACATCTTCAAATGAAACTATTGATAACTTTATTCAGTACTATTTTAAAAGATACCAAGAGATTGGTCAAGAGTTAGATACAACAGATTCAAAAGAAAATTATCTATAATATGCAAAAAAAAGGTTTTAGTTTATTGGAGATTATCTTTGTACTACTTACTATAGCTGTGGTTGTAACTGCAGCTATTTCAAAGTTTGAAACAACTTTTGATAAAACAAATATAACAAAACTCAAATCAGATATTTTACAAATACGTGCAGGTATCAATCTTTATAAAAACAAACTGATACTGCAAAATCAAAATGAGTCATTATCTTCTCTTGATGATAATAACAATATGCTTTTTAACCTTATTTTGCAAACACCAATTCCATCTTCAAATGAAAACAAAGCAAATGCTTGGAGTAAAATTTCCGCTACAAAATATAGAGTTTATTTAGATGCGTCTGACTCTTTAGATTTTGAATATGACAATTTAAACTATACATTTCAATGTAATATTACCAATGAACTTTGTAAAGAACTTGAACTATAATGTTTTTTTATGAAGTAACTCTTTTAAATACTCCACTAGATAATCTTACCTATCAAAGTGAACAAGAGATAAATATTGGAACACTTGTTGAAGTATCATTGCAACAACGAAAAAAATTACTCAAAGCTGTAGTAGTAAAAAAAGTTGAAAAACCCTCTTTTAAATGTATAAACATCGAACTCATCACAGAGTATTTTTATGATAATAAGATGATTGAAACAGCCTCTTTCATCTCAAAGTATTATGTGTGTAGTTTAGGGGAAGCATTAAGTGTTTATACTCCATTTTACAAAATAGAAATAATAGAAGATGATGTAGATACAGTTTGTGATATACAGCTTTCAGCCAATCAACAAAAAGCATATAAC
>JBATTX010000324.1:0-3065 GCA_049670825.1 Arcobacteraceae bacterium
CCAGCAAGATTAAAGCCGCTATTTTCTTCACCTATATAAAGATTTTCATTTTCAAGTGTTTTGATACCAAGTGAATTTACTGTTTGTATTATCTCTTCAACTCCATGAATATACTCATGATTACCGACTATAAAATAAGTTCCATATTTTGATTGTAGATTTACAAGTTCATTTAAAGCTGGTTTTGCATACTCTAATGCTATATCAACTAAATCACCTGTTATTACTACTACATCCGGATTGAGTTTATTGATTCTTGTTACAATATTTTTTATAAACTGCTGATCAATAAGTCCACCTATATGCACATCACTTATTTGCACTATTGAATAACTCTTTTTCAAACCTTTAAGTTTGATATCAACATTTTCAAGCTCGATAAACTTTGCTTCATACATCGCTCGTGAACTCAAACCAACGGCAACTGCTAATGAAAAATAATCAAGCCCTTGCTTAAAAAACTTTCTTCTTTCTTGTTTCATTGGTACTTTTACTATCAATAAATGTGTAATATCATAAATAATAGCTGTACTAAATATTAAAAAAACTATCCCCATAGGTAGTGACAGAAGTAAAAAAAGCCAGTTTGGAATATCTGGATTGTACCTTGCATACATATATCCAAGTACCCCAATAAAATTAATCAGTAAAAAAAATTTAAAATATGTTTTATATTTTTGTTGGAGATGTAGTTTATTTATAAATCGTTTTACAATATATAGATTTAAAAGTGCAAATACACTTACGAAAATCGTAGCAAAAATTAAAAGTCTCATGTTGTGTTTATCCTAGTTTGGTTAATTTTATTATAATATCACATTAATCAATGGTAAATCAAAATATATTATAATAAAAATAGAACCTAACAATATTTTAAGCTCAATAGATGAATTAACGAGCTTTTATCAACTATTATTCTATGCTTTAAGAATATTTTTAGCTATTTCATTCAAAAAATAGTCTATAATTCGCACGAAGAATAAGAAATAAAATATTTTTTTATACTAATAAAAACTTATTGCTTTTATCTAAAAGTGAGTATAAAATGATAAATCAAAAAATCCAACTAAGTAACCATATCTACTGTGATGAGTTATTTAATACTATCAACATAGAAAATTTACTTCTAGCTAATCAATACAAAGATTTTCCGTACCTCATCATCAATGATTTTTTTTCTGCTGAACTTTGCAAAGAGATAGTCGACGCTTCAAAAGAGAATGAAAAAGTAAAAGTTGCGCAAGTAAAAGCAAATAGTGTAAATGGTGTAA
Organism: Arcobacteraceae bacterium; assembly: GCA_049670825.1. GTDB lineage: Bacteria > Campylobacterota > Campylobacteria > Campylobacterales > Arcobacteraceae > JAIOSF01. The sequence continues at coordinate 1,272 of JBATTX010000324.1, forward strand.
TCGTACCAAAAACAAATCAAAAATTTAGAAAAACAAACATTTTAAAATGGAATGATGAGTTTAAAAGTATCTATAGAAAACAGTTTTTACATTTTCAACCGATGATTGAAGAGTACTTTAACGCTCCAATTACCTATAGTACTAAAGTACAGATGCTTCAGTATAAAGAGGGTTTCTTTTATATCAAACACTCTGATGACTCAAGTGAATTAATTGATGAAAATCAAAATACAGTAGGCTTTAGTGTTGTTGCTCCAAGAAGAAAACTCACAACTGTATTGTTTACGACTACTTGTGATGAACACACAAACAGTGAATACCATTTTAGTGGTGGAGAACTAGTGTTTAATTATCTCTATGACAAAGACAACAACCAAATCAAATTTAGCCCTAAAGCTGGGGATATGATTGTATTTCCTAGTAACCCCTATTTTAGTCATGAAGTTTTAACTGTAAAGTCAGGATATAGACTCAGCTTAGTCCAATGGCACGATACAATTAATTTATAATCTACTTTTCGTGCTATTTAGAATTGATTTGTTACAATCACTCTATATCATAGTATTCAAGGATATAAATGGAAACAGAATTTTTACTTCTTTTAGCTCTTATTATTTTTGTAGCTTCTCTTATCCATGGAAGTATTGGTTTTGGTTTTCCTATGGTGGCTACTCCACTTATTGCACTTATAACAGATATTCAAACAGCTATTATCTATACGCTTATTCCAACCTTACTTGTGAATATCATTAGCATTATTAGTGAGGGTAATTTTCTTCAAGCTTTTAAACAGTTTTACCCTTTAGCTTTACTAGCAATGTTAGGAAGTGCTATAGGTACACAAATACTCATATATAGTAGTTCTGATATATTTAAACTTTTACTTGCTGTTGCTATATTGTTTTATTTAAGTGTTGATTTAGTGAAGTATGAACTTACTTGGGTAGTGAAATCACCTCAACTTTCGCGTGTGGTATTTGGTTTTGGAGCTGGAATTTTATCCGGACTTACAAATGCTATGGCACCAGTCCTTATCATATATACCTTAGAATCAAAATTTACAAAATCACAAATCATACAAGCATCAAATATCTGTTTTTTGTTTGGAAAGACTATTCAGATTGTTCTTTTTAGTGTAGCTTCTGTCTTTACAATAGAAGAGATGCAATACTCTTTTACTTTACTTATAGTTGTAGCTATTGCTTTATATATTGGAATCAAGATAAAAGCTTACCTTAACCCAATAGTTTATAAAAAAGTTATCAAAGCAATATTGTTTATTATCTCTCTATTACTTATTTTTCAAACCTCTTTTTAGTACTTTAGTGCACAGGCATTTAATGCAACACCCTCTCGTAGTCCATCATCAAATACTACAGAGATCTCTTTTTGCAGTGTTCTAAAGAAAAGTGCATAGATAAGCATACCTGTATTGATAAAGTCTTCTCTACCCGTACCTACTTTTACTATGAGTTCCTCTTTTGAGATAGATTGTAGTTTTGCTTGTATAGCTTCTACTTCTTCTAAAGTAAGTGTTGTGCCATTGATGATATGTTTATCATACTGTGAGTTATCAAGTCCATGTTTGAGTGCTGCTATTATTGTAGGTGTTCCTGCTGTACTTATAAATATAGAGTTTTGAATATCTAAACTACAACTTGCTAAGAACTTTTCTACTTCACTTTGAAAGAGTTGTAAATCTTTTTTTTGATCTGTACTTTGGCTAAGTGTTACTATACCAAAGGGAAAGCTTTGGATATGACTTGTATTGTTTTGATATATGATAAGCTCAGT
>JBATTX010000325.1:0-2074 GCA_049670825.1 Arcobacteraceae bacterium
ATGCTGGTTTAGATATTTGGTTTTATAACGCAGCAGCGTATGATGTGATGAGTATCGAGTCTTGGGATATTGAAAAGTTTGAGCAGATGAATGAAGTGAACTATCTAGGGGTAGTAAGAGTGATGACAAATCTTCTTCCTTATTTTAAAGATACTCCAAGTTTAAACAGTGGTAAAAATATAAAATGGATATGGAATTGTAGTTTATCTTCCTATTTTGGACTTCCTCAAGGGGGAGGATACTCTGCTCCAAAAGCTGCACTTGTCAATCTTGCCGAGTCGATTTATCCTGAATTGGAAGTTTCAAATATAAAACTACAAATCATAAACCACGGTTTTGTAAAGACACGACTAACAGCAAAAAATCAATTCCAAATGCCACAACTCATGGAAGCAAAATATACAGCACAAAAGATACTTCAAGGGATGGAAAACTCATCAGCTTTTGAGATACGCTTTCCTTTTGGGTTAAGAATATTTTTAAGCTTACTCAAAATGTTACCATATAAAATCTCTTTAGCACTTACAAAAAAGATGCTTCCATGACGCATACTCATAACACACATGTAAAACTATATGCAAATTTTTTTGAAACTATAGATAAAAATACAAGCATAGAGGAGTATGAAAAGATATTTGATAAAGAGGTACGATTTAAAGATCCTTTTCATGATATTAAGGGAGTTGATAAGCTGTATAAAATATTTGATGATATGTATTTAAAACTTGATAATCCAACTTTTAAAGTTAGCGAGATAGTAGAACAAAACAATATCGCTTATTTAAAATGGGATTTTCACTTTTCATTTAAAGGGAGTCATCAAGAGGAATCTTTTGAGGGTGTTAGTCGAGTTGAGTTCAATGAACAACATAAAGTGATATCTCATATTGATTATTGGGATGCATCAAGTAATCTTTATGAAAAAATTCCGATACTCTCTTTTTTTATGAGATTTATAAAAAAGAAAATAAATAACTAATTATGCAAACTAAAAATGAAACGAAACTATCAAAAAAACTGTTACTTTACTATAGTGTTTTAGCTATCCCTTTGGCAATCGTAGGGTTGCCACTTTATATATACTTACCAACTTTTTATGCAACAACTGTTGGAGTAGATATAGCAACTGTAGGTTTGATAATCTTTTTAGCACGTGTAACAGATGTGTTTACCGATCCATATTTTGGATATCTCAGTGATAAAAGTATAGAGTATTTTAAAAGTAGAAAGCCTGTGATGATTTTAGGTTCTTTTATTTTGATTTGTAGTTTTTATGAACTGGTACACCCAAATCTTGATTTTCCAAAACTATGGCTTTTGATATTTTCGATTTTAGTTTATATTGGATGGAGTATGATCAATATTTCTTATTTAACATGGAGTAGTGAGATAAGTCAAAACTATGAGCACAAAACAGTTTTAAATAGTTCACGAGAGATGTTTACCATAATTGGAGTTTTAGTAGCTTTACTTATTCCATATATCTACAACGTTTCAGAAGATTTTGCACAAACTTTGGAAATTTTGTATAGCTCGTTTCTTATTCTTTTTATTCCACTATTTTTTATAACATTAAAAAAAATACAAATTAAAACAATCATAGAAGTTGAAAAATACACATTTCAAAATCTAAAAAATATCTATAAAAATATGAGTGACTTAAAATATTTACAAGTGGGATATTTTTTTAATAATCTTGCCAATGCACTTCCAGCAACTCTTTTTTTACTTTTTATTGAGTTAGTTATTCAAGAAAAAAGCTCAGGTGGTGTGGTTTTGATTTTATATTTTCTATCAGGTATCGTAGCACTTCCATTTTGGAATTATATATCTACTAAAATTGGGAAGAAAAAAACTTGGATAGCTTCAATAGTTTTAGCTTCAAGCGTTTTTTTGTTTGTTCCTTTTTTAGAAGCTGGAGATTTAAACGCTTTTATAATTATTAGCCTAGTATCAGGACTATCACTTGGAGCTGATATGGCACTTCCTACAGCAATACAAAGTGACTTGGTTCAAAAATCCAAAAATTATGAGAGTAATATCTCTGGTTTGTTGTTTGGTATATGGACAATGA
>JBATTX010000326.1:0-2522 GCA_049670825.1 Arcobacteraceae bacterium
ATCTGTAGCTTATATGGTAGGTCTTGATCTTGCCAGAAATGAAGAAAATAAAGACTCAAAATATAGAGTTGATTATACAGGTGGTTTTCCAGCAGTTGCACATACTACAGGTGAAGTTGTAAGTGATACAAATTCAAAAGAAAATATCAATGAACTCTATGGTGAGATAAACTATGTTATCAATGATAAAATTGCAACTACATTCAACACAAGAGTTGATAAAATCAAATATAACTATACAAACAACATGAATCAAGATGCATGGGAAAAAGATTTTACTGAATATTCATATAAACTAGGGGCTACTTATAAACTCAAAGAAGACTCTATAGTTTATACTAACACATCTACTGGATTTCGTGTTCCTACTTTAGATCAAATGTATGCAGGTGATATGTCGACTTCAACTTACTCGGGTACATATACAAATAATACAGAGATTAAAACTGAAAAAACATATAACTATGAAATAGGTTTGAGAAGTAAAAATGATCAATTAACTTATGATATTTCGATCTATCAAATTAATAGAGATGATGTTATAGGACGAAGCAGTGGGAATTATGCTTCTACCAAAGGAGTTGATGTACATTATGACAATATGGCGGATGTTGAAAATAAAGGTTTAGAGTTTAGTTTAAATACCAATAATAAAAAGAATCTATTTTTTAATTTTAACTACACTTATTTAGATTCAAAATATACAAAATATGATGAGTTCAATCTGATTTTAAATGAAGCAGGCGTAGATCACAATGGAAATAATTTTGATGGAAATAACCAAAACTATTCTGCTGGAGTATACAACTTAGCAGGTAATGTTGTTCCAAGAACATCAAAACACACAATAAATTTAGCAACGAATTATAGAGTGATACAAAACTTACTATTAACAGCAGAGGTAAATTATCGTTCTAGCCAATATGCAGATGAACTCAATAGAATTAAAGTTGATGGCTATTCAGTTATAAATTTTAAAACAAAATACAATACTAAAATTTCAAAACTCAATATAGAATTTTTTGCAAAAATCAATAATGCCTTTGATAAACAATACTACATGATGCCACGAGCGGCAAGTGATAGAAATAGTGATGGTGTCTATGATGCAGGTGATTTAGGGCTTACTGTAAATCCTGGGCGATCGTATCTTGCTGGTTTATCAGTAAAATTTTAGGAGCAAATAATGATAGAAAAAAAAGAAAAAAGAGCATTCAACGACATCTATAATATACCTATTTTAGGTTTTATATTTAAAAATACAGTATTTATTAGAACTCTACAAATTCTTACATTAGCACTATTTATTTATGGGGTTTATATGGGGTTTAAAGAACCAACTTATGAAAATATTTTTACTAAAAAACTTTTCTGGGGACTTTTTTGGTCACTTTTCATAGTTGTTACACTTACAAGTTTAGGAAGAATCTTTTGTGGAATTTGTCCACATGGATTTTTAGGAAAATATATCACAAAATTTGGTCTGAAAAAAGAGATGCCAAATTTTTTGAAAAACAGATATATAGGTGTTTTTATCTTGTTTTTTGGTTGGTGGGCTGTGTATTATGCAGCACCAGGATTTTGGAGAGTTCCAATTGCAACTGCATGGTTATTTACTTCACTTACACTTATTGCATTTGTGATGTACTATTTATATAAAGATATGAGTTACTGCAAATATATTTGCCCTATAGGAACACTTCTTAAATCGTATGGCAAAATATCTCCAACTTTTTTACACACTTACAAAGATGACTGTAGTAGTTGTAAAACATTTGATTGTGCCAAAGCGTGTAGTTATAATCTCAAACCATTTACTTTTAATAAAAAAAACTCTATTGAGGATTGTACTTTATGTATGGATTGTAGCAGTTCTTGTGATGCTGTTGCTTTTAGTTTTGTAAAACCATCTAAGACACTTTTTGAAAAATTTAAATACCAAAAAGCTGAAGTGTGGGCTTTTATACTTATAACAGCTGCTATTAGTATCACTATGGGCTTTCATCATGGATTGGGACGAACTGCTATAGTTGATGAGTTTATATGGTCTAAAACAGCTGTGTGGGCAGAACAGTATATAAACTTTGGAACTTTGGATAGTGTAGGAATTTTTGCTTTTACTTATGCAGTTTTATTCTCTATAGTTATAGTTTATGTTGGTATGTTTATTGCTAGTAAATTTCTAAATGCTACATTTGAAAAAACATTTTACACTTTAGGGTATGCATTTGCACCTTTATTTGTTATAGGTGGTTTAGCACATCTTATTAGCTCATTTGCTACACATAATTATGCAGATATTGTAAATGGATTTATTTATGGTTTTGGATTAGAGGTACAAGAGGTAGGAAACTTAGCAAAACGAGGTGATAGTTGGCTGATATTTTTAAATGTCATACCTTATATTGCATCTGCTTGGGGATTTTTAATTATTATAACTAGACTCAAACAATTTGAAGCTTCAAGAGTAAGAAAACTATTTGCATTTATATTTGCATCATCATTAGTGAGTTTTTATCTTG
>JBATTX010000327.1:0-1633 GCA_049670825.1 Arcobacteraceae bacterium
TAGAAGATCACAAACTTTGTATTTGTGGAGATATCTTAAGAGGGATGGCAAAACCAATGGAGTGTACAATCTTTGGAACAGCGTGTAAACCTACCACACCTATTGGAAGTTGTATGGTAAGTAGCGAAGGTGCATGTGCGGCTTATTATAAATATGGTACTCTTATAAACTAATTTATAAATATGCCTTGAGGCATTAGGAGATATACGATGAATGATATAGAAAAAAGTTTTTTAGATAACTGTAGTAAAGAGAAAGATATTTGGAGAATTTTTCGAATCATAAGTGACTTTACAGATGCACATGATGAGTTTGCAACACTCCCACCTGCTGTTTCTATTTTTGGTAGCGCAAGAACACCAAAAAAAGCAAAATACTATAAAAAAACAGTAGAGCTATCGCAAAAGCTTTCTGAAAAAGGTTTTACTATTGTAACAGGTGGTGGCGGTGGTATCATGGAAGCTGGAAACAAAGGTGCAAAAATATCTGTGGGGTTAAATATCAAATTACCACATGAGCAAAAGATAAATAAGTTTGTAAAACACTCACTCAACTTCAAATATTTTTTCACAAGAAAAGTTACTTTTATCAAACACTCAGTTGCATTTGTAGCTATGCCAGGTGGATTTGGGACTTTAGATGAACTTTCAGAAGCGTTATGTTTGGTACAAACACAAAGAATGGGAGCATTTCCTATAGTGTTATTTGGTAAGTCATTTTATAAACCACTTGAAGCATTTTTTAAAGTGATGTTAGAGCATGAATATATTAGTCAATCAGACTTAAGTCTGTATATCATTACAGACAGTATTGATGAAGCTGTAGAGTTTATAGTAGAACATAGCCAAATCGAACAGTCACGACTGAAAAGTTTAGAAAAAAAATAAGGAAGAATCATGACAAGTGTATTATTAGAGTTTGCGATGTTCCCAACTTCAGATGATGGAAGAGAGGGTTCTTCTGTATCTAAAAAAGTAAGTAAAGTAATCGATGCGATTGATAAATCAGGAGTATCTTATCAGCTCACTGCTATGGGTACAATTATCGAAGCAAAAAGTATGAAAGAGGCTCTAAGTATTGTGGAGCTTGCGTATGAGCAACTTGATGATTGCGATAGAGTGTACAGTTCACTCAAATTTGATATACGAAAAAACTGTGAAAATCGTCTGAAAACAAAAGTCCAATCAGTAGAAAAAAACCTCAATAGAAAAGTAAATAGTTAAGAATTAAAAACAAGGAACAAATCTCTTATGAACAAAACAATAACACTCTCAAATGGTAATGGTGGAGAAGAAAACAACGAACTTATATCTAAGGTATTTTACAAACATTTTAAAAATGATATTTTAGAAAAAAGTGAAGATGCTGCTATTTTAAATGTAGAAGCAGGAGAGTTGGCTTTTTCTACAGACAGTTTTACAGTCAGTCCATTGTTTTTTGCTGGCGCTGATATAGGGAAACTGAGCATTTGTGGTACTTGTAATGATTTAGCGATGATGGGAGCACAACCTAAGTACTTAACTTGTAGTGTGATTATTGAAGAGGGTTTTGAGGTACGAGATTTAGAGAAGATTGTACGAAGTATGAAAACAGAACTTGAAGTAAATGGAGCTATAGTAGTAAGTGGTGATAC
>JBATTX010000328.1:0-1759 GCA_049670825.1 Arcobacteraceae bacterium
TTGATAGATAAATCAATCTGTTTAATTTGAAAAAGCAAATTAACTATTTGTTTTATTAGCTCTTTCTTTTGTACATCAATTCCTATGTTTGTTTGGTTCTTTACACTATTTGCATATTTGATTGCATAATATATCCCACCACTTTTAAAAATAGGTTGGGATATAGTTATGCTTGATCTTGATGTATTATACGTTTCACCATTATTGTAAATGTACTTATACGTGATAGGATTGATCCAGTCATTTTTCAGTTTTTTGCTATCTTGTATCGCTTTATCATATGAATAGTTGAGTATCTCTTGTTTATTCTTTGATAAATAATTATCTTCATTAGAAGCAGCAAAGAGTGAAGTACAAAGTACCAGAGGTAAAAAACTAAAGTGTTTCAACTGCTTTTTCCAATCTTTTAAATCCTTCATCAATTTCCTCTTTTGAAATTGTAAGTGGTGGCAAAAATCGTAATGTATTTTTTCCTGCTTTTAAAACTAAGACACCAGTTTTAAAGCCATTTGAAATAACACTACTTAGTGTTTGTGCATCTTTTGCGCGTAAACCTCTCATTAGTCCTAATCCTACTATATCTTGAAATAGATGAGTGTTTTGTTCATAAAATGCTCGTAGTTTAGATTCAAAGTAGATAATTGTTTCATCTAAACTACCATCATTTTTAATATCATCTAAAATATTACACACTTCAAGTGCTGAAGTTGTACATAAATAGTTTCCTCCAAATGTACTTCCATGATCACCTGGTTCAAAAATATCTTTATGTGTTGTAAGAACTATTCCAATAGGAACACCCCCACCTATACCTTTTGCCATAGTAATAATGTCTGGCTTGATATCATAAAGGTTTGATGCTAAAAACTCTCCAGTTCTATATGCACCAGTTTGAACTTCATCAATGATGAGTAAAATATCATTCTCTTTTAAATAGGCTGCAAGTTTTTGAATATCCTCTTTTGGAAATGGTTGTACACCACCTTCTCCTTGAACTAGTTCTAACATCACAGCAACTGTTTGATCATCTATCGAGTTATAAATATCATTAATCTCTGCATTATAAGAAAATCCATCAGGATAAGGTGCGAAGTTATTAGTATGCATTGAACTTTGTCCAGTTGCTTTTACTGTTGTAATTGTTCTTCCATGAAATGAATGCTCTAAAGTGATAACTTTATACTTTTTGTTATCAAATTTAGTTTCTCCATATTTTCGAGCCATTTTAATAGCACCTTCATTTGCTTCAGCTCCACTATTAGCAAAAAACATTGCTACATCATACCCACTTAGCTGTGCAACTTTTTGTGCAAGTTTTGATTGTGTCTCAATCTCATAAAGATTTGATATATGTGTAATGTTACTTACTTGATTGTAAATAGCATCTGCAATTCTTTTATTGCCATGACCACACGATACTACACCAATTCCCGAAGTAAAGTCTATATAGGTATTTTCTTTATCATCAAAAAGTGTTGCATTAACACCTTTTTTAAAATTTACATAATTTCTATTATATGTATGTAAAACATATTGTTTGTCAATCTCTTCTAAATTCATTAAAAATCCTCTTATTTATATGAAAGTATTATATCAAATATTGCTGTATTTTAAACAAATAAAATTTTATAAAAATAGTCAAAAAAAAGAATTTAAAAATTTAAGCGATTTCAAAGAAAAAACCCTTGACATTGAAAGAAAATTTTATTATAATTCGCGTCCAATAACAGTAAGGCACTTAAGAGATTAAGAGGAAAGA
>JBATTX010000329.1:0-3088 GCA_049670825.1 Arcobacteraceae bacterium
GATATGGGTTACGAAGGTGGAGCAAAAGGTGGTCAAATCATCGCACAAGGTACACCAGAAGAGGTGGCAGCAACACATAAAGAAACAAAAAGTTATACTGGATATTATCTAGAAAAACAACTTTAAAATATCACTCTTGGACTTCATGTCCAAGAGTGCTTTTCTCTCATACGTCAACAAATTTATAACCAATAAATCAAACAACAATTTTTATATATTTATTTTCATATTTAAGGGTATTTTATATAAAATGAGTACTAATAAATAATTATCCAAAAGCATTACTAAAGCGTTTACTGTAGCTAAGTTTGCTATAATGAATAGAAAATACAAAAAAGAGATAATATGACAATAAAAGAAGCAATATTAAAAAGTCTTGAAGATTTACATAAACTTTCTAGTCATAATGAAATATATGACAATATTATTAGTCAAAAATACTATGATTTTAAAGATGCAAAAACACCTACTGCAACAATTTCTGCCTTACTTGGAGATTTTATTAGAAAAAATGACCAAAGAGTTAAAAGAATAAATGGTGAAAAATCGACATATTTATATTATTTGGCAATATATGAACAAGATTTAAATATCAATGAAGTTGCTTCAGATATTGCAGAAAAATCTGAGCCAAAGAAACTTAAAAGAAATCAAACTTACTTAGAACGAGATTTACATAAGTTACTTAGTAGTTATCTAAACAATAAAAAGATATATACAAAAACAATTTTACATGAAGAATCAAAAAATTCTAAAGATGACCATCAAAAATGGATACATCCAGATATGATTGGAATAGAATTTTTAAATTTAACTTCAAAAGTCAATAAAGCATTTATGAAAATACTTAATAAATCAGATACTTTTAAACTAACTTCTTATGAAATCAAAAAAGAAATTAACACAGATTATGAACTTAAAAAGTATTATTTTCAAGCTGTATCAAATTCAAGCTGGGCAAATTATGGGTATTTAGTTGCATTAGAAATTAATGACAATTTAAAAGATGAGATGCAAAGGCTTAACGAATCTTTTGGAATAGGTATCATTAAGCTTAAGTCAAATCCTTATGAGAGTGAAATATTATTTCAATCAAAATTTAAAGAGTTAGATTTTAAAACAATAGATAAACTATGTAAGGTAAATAATAAGTATGAAAACTTTATAGAGCTAACTGAACGAATGTTAACTATAGATGAGAGAAATTATCCCTCTGTAGAAAATGAGTTAAGTGCTTTTTGTGATAAATATTTTGAAAATGATTCTCAAGTTAAAGAATATTGTAGAAAACATTTTATACCATTTGAGGAAGAGGAGGAGATCAATAATGCATAAACAAGATATTTTACGATACTTAAAATCAAATCAAGAATACTATCATAACCAATTTGGAATACAATTTATAGGATTATTTGGTTCCTTTGCCAGAGATGAAGCACATGATAATAGTGATATAGACATTTTGTATAGAATCGAAAAAGACAAAAAATTATCAATGTTTAAGTATCTTAAATTAACCAAACAACTTGAGGGTTTTTTTCATAAAAAAATCGACTTAGTAAGAGATGAAACATTAAAACCTAAAGTTAAAAACTATATTGAAAAGGATATTAGTTATGTTTAAAAGCAATAGAGACTATAATCTTTATATTGAAGACATAGCTTATGAATGCAAAAATATTAAAAAATTTGTTGAAAATATAACATATGAAGAATTTACAGAAAATTTAGAAAAAGTTTATGCAGTTGCAAAAGCTTTTGAAAACATTGGAGAAGCTGTAAAAAATATACCAAAAGAACTTACAGAGAAATACCCTGAAATTCCATGGAGTGAAATAGCCAAAATGAGAGATGTTTTAACTCATCATTATTTTGGAGTAGATGATAAAGTTTTATGGGATACTTTAGACGAAGATTTTGATGAATTCGAAAAAGCCATCAATAATATGCAATCTAAATTGGATAACAAATCGTAGAAATCAAATCTAAAATTCACCACTAACCATGCTAACATCAACTATTCATTAAGATAAAAGATACTTTGAGTATACTAACAAAAAAATATTTCCAAAGGCAAAAAATGTTTAAAGAATTTGATTTAAAAGATTTTGAGAATAGTGCGAAAACATTAGAAAAACTAATAGAAAACAATAAAAAACAATTAGAACAATTACTAAAAATAGAAGAAAAAACATACGAAAATTTCGTACATCCATTTGCTAAAATGGGTGAAGAGTTAGAACAATTTTGTACTCCAATATTTCATATGGATGGGGTAAAAAATAGTGAAACTACACAAAAAGTGTATAATGAGTGTTTACCTTTAATCTCCATTTATAGTTCACAGTTAGCATCAAATGAATATGTTTATAGTGCTATAAAAGATATACAGTATAAGTATAATAGCTCTTTAACACTTGAACAACAAAAAGTTTTAGAAAATGAGATACGAGACTTCAAACTAGGTGGTTGTGGACTGAATGATGAAGATAAACAAACACTTGAAGACTTAAATCTAAAGTTAAGTGAACTAGGAAAAGAGTTCTCTCAAAACCTACTTGATGCAACAAATGATTGGGAGATGATTTTAGAAGATTTTGAAGATGTAAAAGAGATCCCTGCTAGTGATTTAGAGATAGCTACATTTGTAGATGAAAATGATAAAAAAACAAAATATAGATTTACACTACAAATGCCATCATATATTGCATATATAACTTACGGAACAAATAGAGAAAAAAGAGAAGAGATATACAAAGCATATTGTACAAGAGCACCTCAAAATGGAAAACTAATAGAACAAATCTTAGAACTCAAACAAAAAGAAGCTAAGCTTTTAGGCTTTGAAAACTACGCACAACTCTCACTTGCTACAAAAATGGCAAAATCAGAAGATGAAGTACTAAATTTCTTATTAGAACTTGGTAAGTACTCACAAGATAAAGCTAAAGAAGAGGTTGAAGAACTTAAAGAGTTTAGTAAAAAAGATGGTTGTGAAGATATCCAAAGTTATGACTTAGGATACTATAGTCAAAAACTAAAAGAGGAAAAATATGATATCGATGAAGAGTACTATCGACCATATTTT
>JBATTX010000330.1:0-1920 GCA_049670825.1 Arcobacteraceae bacterium
ACTTTTTTGGTGATATTTTTAATAGCTTCACTAATACTATAATCTCCACCATCAATCACAGCCGTGATATCATTGACTGCTGTTGTTTGAATAGCTATTGGGTCGTTAAAATGTCGTGTAAAAAATACTTTTGAAAAACTAGCACATCCTTGTGCTCCATGCATAAGTGGCATACAGTTTTTTATCCCTAAAAAACACAATAATGCTCCCATAGGTTGGGAGAGTTTTATAGGATTGATTTGAAGAGGTTTTGTTTGTTTAGTTGTATTTTTCATAGAATTCCCTATAATCTTTCTGATATATATGCAAATATCATTCCGAGGGAAGAAAATTACTCTTTTTGTGCCTTTACATTTGACAGAAGTAAAGAGATCCATTTTGTGCTGTCATTTGAATCAAAGGCAATTTTTAATGTCATTGTAATAGGAACTGCTAAAAACATTCCAACTATTCCTAAAACCCATCCCCATAAAATTAAAGAGAAAAATATCACTAAAGGTGAAAGCCCTAGTTCTTTGCCCATAAATTTTGGTTCAAGGATATTACTAATAAACATATTAATTATAAGATACAGTACGATTAATACCAAAGTAGTATTTAAATCTGTTGTAACAAATGCTAAAAGTATAGCTGGAATAGCTGCTATAATAGAACCCACAACTGGAATAAAATTGAAAAGAATAGCTACAACTCCCCATAAAATTGGATAATCAATATCAAAAAAGATTAATGTCAATCCTACTAAGAAACCTGTCAAAAAGCTTGTTGCTGTTTTTACTAAAAAATATTTTTGTATGTTACTAGAGAAAAGATTGAGATGCTCAAGTTTTTCACCCTCTTTTCTAAAGATAAGTTTTAGTTTCTTTTCAAAAGATTTTGACTCTGCAAGAATAAATCCAATCCCAATAATTATAAGTAAAAATTTTGATAAAAAAGTACCAATACTTCCAATTAAATTTGTAGTTACTCCAAAAAATGAATTAAAATTAAGAGTATCAAGAATCATTTTTTTATCAATTTCATATCCATACGATTCCCCAAATGCTATAGTATCTACAATCGCTTTTTGTAATTTACTTTCATAAACAGGTAGATTTAATATAAAATCTTTCAATGATATGTTTACAATGTAAGCAAGAAGTAGTGAAATAAGAGTAAAGATTCCAAGAACAAGTAAATACGAGATAAATTTAGGAATATGTTTCTCTTCTAATATTTTAAGAATTGTAGAGATAATAGATGAAATAAAAATTGCTAAAAAGAGAATAATGACAATCTCGTATGCGATTTTAAGTCCTGCAATAATAATGACTAAGCTAGCTAAATAAAAAAAATAATTTCTAATTTTTCCCTCTTCCATGTGGTTCCTTTTTGTATATAAAAATGTATTATAACCGCTTTTTATATAAATCAAGAACACACAAAAAGTTATGCCCAAGGTTCGGGAGTTCCTACTACTTTAAATACTTTATTATTGACCGCATTACAAACATCTTTTGCTAAATTTTCCAATCCCCCATACGCACCATAACTTACTTTTTTTTCTTGATTCACATCTACAAAAGCAACTCTTTTTTTAATAGCCGTATACAAACTTCTTCCACCTGCTAGTAAAATATCTACGTTATGTTCATCGATTAATTTAGCTTGTTCTTGAGCTGGAACCTTCATCAAAATAGGTACATATTTTTTTGCAATTTCAATATCTTCAAGGGTTGATTTTCTCACACTAGTAGCTACAACTTCGATTCCGATATCTTGTAAAGCAGATGCAATTGACCAAGATTTATTTCCACCAGTATTTAAAATAGCTTTTTTTCCTGCTAATATTTTTCTGTATGGAAGCAATTTTTTCTCTAATATCTCCTCTTCAATTTTAATTATTTTTTCTGCTTTGGCACTTAACTCTTTGTTATTAAA
>JBATTX010000331.1:0-1843 GCA_049670825.1 Arcobacteraceae bacterium
AAGATATATATTTATATATAAACTCTCCAGGTGGAGTTGTAACTGCTGGTATGAGTATGTTTGATACTATGAACTATATCAAACCTGATATTTGTACTATTTGTATTGGTCAAGCTGCTTCTATGGGTGCATTTTTATTAAGTGCAGGAACAAAGGGGAAAAGATTTGCTTTACCAAATGCTAGAATTATGATTCACCAACCAAGCGGTGGTGCCCAAGGGCAATCAACAGATATTCAAATTCAAGCAAAAGAGATACAAAGATTAAAAGATAGTTTAAATAAACTATTAGCAGATCATACAGGTCAAGATGTTTCAAAAGTTGAAGCTGATACAGAAAGAGATAATTTTATGAGTGCCAATGAAGCTTGTGCTTATGGATTGATTGATAAAGTGATAACTTCAAGTATCGTATCATAAAAGATACGATACGACTAATTATTTTTCCCTTTAAAATTGTTTTTTTCAACTTCTAAGACTAATTCATTTGCAATAGAATCTGTTTTTGATGCTATTGAATTTGTTTCATCTGCTATAGCAGCATTTTGCTGTGTAAATCTATCTAATTGATTTACAGCATCTGAAATTTGAGCCATTCCAATACTTTGTTCACTAGCTGCATGCGTTACATCATTGATTAGGACACTTGTATTTTCTATTTTTTCTTCTAGTGTCGTAAATCCTTGAATCATATCATTACTGATTTTTTTACCAGCATTTGCTTTAGCAGTTGCACTCTCTACTAAATTTTTGATACCCTTAGCTGCTTCTGCACTTCGTGAAGCAAGATTTCTAACTTCTTGTGCAACAACAGCAAAACCTTTTCCAGCTTCACCTGCAGTTGCAGCTTCAACAGCAGCATTTAAACTTAAAATGTTTGTTTGGAAAGCAATTTGGTCGATTACGGTAATAGCTTCATTGATTGATGTTACTTCCACATTAATCTCTTCCATTGATTGCACGGTTTTATTTGCTAAATCTTTTCCCTCTTCTGCCGAGTGTTTTGTCTCATTGGAAATTGTTAACATCTGTTGTGCTTTTGTATTTGTTTGAGAAATATTACTTGTGATTTCATCTATAGATGCTGCTGTTTCTTCCAATGAAGCTGCTTGGCTTGTAGCATTACTACTAATTATTCTAATATTTTGAGTTAAATCAGCAGAATTATTTTTAAGGTTTAATCCATCAGCTTGACTATTTTGTAGCATATGATTAATCATCTCATTCATTTTATTAATCTCACGCCCAATCTTACCAGATGTAGTATCATTTAAACTTACCGTAAAATCTCTATTTGAATAGCTCTCCAGCACTTCAATAGTTTTATTGATATCTTGCCCAACTTGTAATTCTAAATTAACAATCATACCATTTAAAATCTCTTTTAACTCATTTAAAGATTGAGTAGATGTTGATTTTTCAATCTTTTTATTTATATACCCCTCACTTAGATTATTTGCTATCTCTTTTACATTTTCAATCAGTTGATTATCTTGATGAAGTGAATTTTTAATATTCTCAATATTTTCATTGATATTTTTTGCCATCAATCCAAACTCATCATTTGAATTAATCATAATAGGCTCTGTCGTTTGTACTTTTTTATTAAGATACTGAAAAAAGTTTTCAAGCCCTGAACTGATTGACTCAAGATTTACATTAAGTTTTCTTACTGATAAAAAGATTATACCAGCAATGATAATCAATCCTACAAAAACAGCAATTATAGAAAAATTTCTTATAAATATAGCATTGCTTAAGTATTCATCTTTTGGAGCATTTACAACAAAACTCCAGTGTTGATCTGTCCCATAGATTTTAAAAGGTTTTGAATAATAAAATGC
>JBATTX010000332.1:0-1914 GCA_049670825.1 Arcobacteraceae bacterium
TATATATTTGATTTTCACTATTATCAACTGGCAACAACTGGAAAGGATCACCAATAAAAAAGACAAAATTTACTCTCTCTTCTTCGATAGCTTCTTGGATATAAGAGAATAGTTCAGAGCCAATCATCGAACTCTCATCCACTATCAAAATAGAAGCACTATCGTGAGTTTTTTTTGTTTTGTCTACTTTAAAAGTCTCAACCCCTTTATCAAAATCACGAAAAGGTTTTATCCCTAAAAAAGAGTGTATCGTTTTACAAGATGCTTGGATTTTATTTTTTCGTAACATCTCAGAGATGACACCCACCGCTTTGTGTGTAGGTGCAGTGATAGTAAAACTAAACTTGGTATCTTTTTTGTCTCTTAAGTATTTTGCTATTTGTGCAGTCAAAAAAGTTTTTCCAGTACCTGCGGCACCTGTTAGTGAAAGCATATAGTCACTGATATCATCAGATTTTAATATACTTTTTACTCTTTGTTCGATGAGTTCTGTTACATTATTGAAAACTTCACTTTGGTGAGGGGTGAGTGTTTGGAGACTTTCTGTCACCTCTAAGTTTGTATCTTGTTTTATTAGTTCATTCATATTATTTATTGTTCATCCACTGCTGTAGTAACTTTGAGAAGAAAACAAATAGTGATGTATCTTTCATAGCAGAGTGATTTTATCATAAGTTATGTGATATTTGACTGTGACTTTAGTTTAATAGTAACTAGTGTATAATTAGGAATTATAATTTAAAAAAGGAAATATTATGACAAAAAATGTAGGTAATATAGATAAAATATTAAGAATTGTAGTTGGTCTAGCAATTATTGCATATGGTGTGTATGCTCAAAGCTGGTTAGGCGTTATAGGTATTGTTCCTTTAGGAACTGCTCTTATTGGATGGTGTCCGTTGTATTGTCCACTAGGAATAAATACAACTTGTGACAAAGATAACTGTACAAAAAAATAAAAACTATCTGATGTAGAATCTCTACATCAGATGCATCTTAAACTCAAATCTTCAATAATTTTTAAAAAAAATTCTTTAAATAAAATCATATCATATAGTTTATAGATAAAAAGCTATAATCAATCATGAAAAATCAAACTATAACTTTTAAAACGATATTTAAACTTATCTTAGAAAAAAAGCCCCTGCTTATTTGGGGACAAATTGTTACTCTTGTAGCGATTGCAGTGAGTGTTCCTATACCTCTTATGTTGCCTGTGATGGTAGATGAAGTGTTACTTCATAAACCAGACTTGATAGTGCATACTATTGATGGCTTTTTTGGAAGTGGAAGTGCATTTTACTACATAGCTATTGTTGCACTTGTGGTGATGTTTTTACGTTTATTCCATTTTGTATTGTCTGCATTAATTACCAAAATATTTACCTATATTGCAAAGTTTGTAACTTTTGAGGTTCGAAGAAGGGTATTATCTCATTTACAAAAAGTGTGCATGAATGAATATGAAACTTTAGGAAGTGGAGCTATTACCTCAAATTTAGTAACAGACGTAAATACCTTAGATAACTTTATTATGACAAGTGCTAGTAAATTTATCGCTTCAGTTTTAACACTCATTGCTATCTCTATTGTGATGATTTTGATTCATCCTGTACTTGGATTGATGATACTTATTATTCAACCAATTATTATGTTTTTATCAAAAAAGATAGCAAAATATACTGGAACACTGAAAAAAGATGAAAATCAAGCTATTGAGAATTTCCAAGAAAACTTAGGGGAAACCTTAGAATTATTTGGGCAAATCAAAGCAAGTAATAAAGAAAAGTACTTTTTTGATGAATCAATTTCAAAAGCACATAAGATACAACAAACATCAAATGACTATAGCTATAAAAGTGTTGCATATGAACGATTTTCATTTACAGTATTTTTATTAGCTTTTGAAATTTT
>JBATTX010000333.1:0-1576 GCA_049670825.1 Arcobacteraceae bacterium
TGCAAAAAAAATTAGATGATTTTATGCCTACATATTTAGAAAAGATTTTTAATACAAATAGACTCTATGAAGATGATATTTTATTTTGTATACAACGAAGACTTACAATACCAAATAAGGTTTTTACTCTCAATGAGTATTATGAAAAAATTGTTGATACAAAGCAGATGAAGAAAAGAAGAGAGTATGCAAAAGCTATCTTAGCATATAGTGATGCAAATAAGGTAAACAAAGCAAAACAATATATTAAAGTTTTAGAGTCTTTAGATAAGCAAAAAGATTTTTATCATGCAGATATTATTTTACCTGTCTTAGAATATATTGAGTATGACAATAGACGAGCTATAAAAATAGTTTCAAAGTTTATCTCTTCAGATAACCCAAATTTATCAAGAAAAGCAAAAAAATATCTATTAAAAACAGATGACAAAGCAAAAAGAGTTTCTTTAATTTTACAAATTATTAAAATGTTAGATAATAAAGATGCAAAAAGAGTGATTGTATTTTTACATAATTTTAACCAAGATGCTGTAAATGCAATACCTGTATTAAAAAAACTTTACAAAGATACTCAAGATAAAGATCTTCTGTATAAAATAAAATGGTTAGAGGATAAATTGAAACAAAAAGGGTATTTAAAATAGATTAATAAAAAAATTGTAGTAAAATAATTGAGACTTGCTTGATTATTTGCTATAATGAATTATATTAAAAATAAGGGAAAATTATGATTGTAAGAAAACACAAAAATGAAAGAATGAGTAAAATAGTTGAACATAATGGAATAGTATATTTAGCAGGAATAGTTCCAGATGATACAACACTTGATGTAACAGGTCAAACAAAAAGAGTTTTAGAGATTGCAGAGCAAAGATTAGCTGAAGCAAATAGTGATGCTGAACATATCTTAAGAGCTGAAATTTATGTAAAAAATATTGCTAGAGATTTTGCAGAGTTCAATGCTGTTTGGGATGCTTGGGTTTCAGATGAAAATCCACCAGCAAGAGCGTGTGTTGAAGCAAATATGTCAAGTGAAAATACACTTGTGGAGATAATCTTAACTGCTGTATCAAAAGCAAATTAATCTCATCTCACACTTTTAAAACCAATAATCTGGGTAACTTACTTTTTTACTCAGGTTATTATAAAATAAGGCTACAACAACTAAAATAATAGAACCTATTAAACTAGGAAATATCAAATAATCCCACGAACTAGCAAGTAAAAACACTATAATAGGATTTGATCCAGCTGGCGGATGAACTGTTCTTGTTGCTAACATAACACCTAGTGCTGTACACAATGCAAGTGCCATACTCCACCATTCATTTCCCACAAAATGTAGAAAAAACAGTCCAATTGATGTAGCAAATAGATGTCCAAATATCACATTTCTTGGTTGTGAAAAAGGACTTTTTGGAAAACCAAACAACAACACACACGAGGCTCCAAAAGATCCCATCACAAGTAAATTATCATAACTTTTTGTTAAATATCCAATAATAGCAATCGCTATAAATCCACCAAAACTAGCAAAAAGTATCTCTTGTAGTTGTACTTTGGCAGGTAAGTGTGC
>JBATTX010000334.1:0-1727 GCA_049670825.1 Arcobacteraceae bacterium
GTATTTGGTGGAAGTATTATATACTATTTTCAAACAGCAACAAAAAAGAAAGAAAAAAAGGAAAGAGATGAATCTAAATTTAACAACTAAAAAAATTGATACAGATTGCGAAATCGTTTTAGTAAAAAATAAAAAAATTAAAGAGAATAAAGAGATACTAAAATCTTTAAATTTTAAAGCAACAGATGAAGAGTGTGTTCTTCTTCCTGAACTTGGAAAAATCTATGTAGGGTGTGAAGAGTCAGATCACGATAACATCAGAATTGCAGTAGCAACTGCAGTAAAAAAACTTAACAGTACAAACTTTAAATCAGCATCTATTAAAGTAAAATCAAACCTAAGCGCTTATGTTGATGGATTTGAGTTGGGTAATTATACTTTTACAAAATATAAATCTAAAAAAGATGAAACTGTAGAAAAAAACATCTATATAGAAGTGGAAAAAATAGATAAAGAGACTCAGAAAGATTTTGAAGAATCAGTAGCTATTTGTAATTCTGTAAATATGGTAAGAGATTTTGTAAATACTACACCAGAAGATTTTTATCCAGCAGTTATGGCTAAACACGCGGTAAGTATTGCTAAAGAGAATAATTTAGAGTGTAAAATTTTAGACGAAGATTATTTAGAAGAGAACAATATGGGAGCTATGCTTGCTGTTGGAAGAGCAAGTCGACATAGATCAAAATTGATTCACTTGACATATAAACCATCAGGAAAAACAAAAGCAAAGGCGAAAATTGTTTTAATAGGAAAAGGTCTTACTTATGATAGTGGAGGATTGAGTTTAAAACCAAGTGATTTTATGGTGAGTATGAAAAGTGACAAAAGTGGTGGATGTGCTGTATTAGGTATATTAAATACAATCTCTGCTTTAAATTTACCTATTGAAGTTCATGGTATCGTTGGTGCTGTTGAAAATATGATAGGGGGAGATGCATATAAACCTGATGATGTATTAACAGCACGAAATGGTAAAACTATAGAAGTGCGAAACACAGATGCTGAGGGTAGACTTGTACTTGCAGATTGTTTATGTTATGCACAAGACGAGATAGAAAATATCGACTATATGTTTGATTTTGCAACTCTTACTGGTGCTTGTGTTGTTGGTGTTGGTCAATATACAAGTGGAGTGATGGGTAATAACAAAGCTTTAATGTGTAAAGTAGTAAAAAGTGCACTTGATAGTGGAGAGTTAGCGACTACTTTACCATTTAATCGATACTTGAAAAAAACACTCAAAAGTGAAATAGCTGATATGTCAAATATCTCTAGTACAAGATATGGTGGAGCTATTACTGCTGGTATGTTCTTGGATAACTTTGTAAAAGATGAAAATAAAGATAAATGGGTACATATTGATATAGCGGGTCCTGCATTTGTTGAAAGTGCTTGGGGATATAATCCACATGGTGCATCGGGTGCTGGTGTGAGACTTACTCTAGAATTTTTAAAAAATATCTAACCTATATATGTTATTTTTAGTTACATCTGTATACTAAAAATAACATTATATTTCTCTTATTTTTTCTCTTGTATTGCTTACTAACCCTTTAAATAAAGACATTTTTAGTATTGTAAAAATAACTTTTACATAATTAATTAATTTGCAATGTAATTATTGTGTAATCATTATTAAGTTATACTAATGATAAATATAAAGGATTTTTAATGAATAAAAGAACAAAAATATTAGCAACTATTGGACCTGCAAGTGATACTGT
>JBATTX010000335.1:0-1608 GCA_049670825.1 Arcobacteraceae bacterium
GTGATACCTTTAAATGAAGCTGTAAAGATTGATTATTTTGTACCAGGTTGTCCAACACCAGCAGATGCAATATATGAGGTGATAAAATCAATTATAGAAAACAAAGAGATAGATATAAGTTCTTTAACAAGGTTTGGAAAATAAAATGAAACAAAGAATTACAATAGATCCAGTTACAAGAATAGAGGGGCATGCTAAGATTACAATTGATTTAGATGATCAAGGTAGTGTTGAAGATGCTCGTATTCATGTGACACAGTTTAGAGGATTTGAAAAGATTTGTGAAGGCCGTCTTTATAGCGAGATGCCAGCAATGACAGCTAGAACTTGTGGAATTTGTCCTGTAAGCCATGCGATTGCTTCATCAAAAGCTTGTGATGATATTTTAGCTATAAAACCACCAACAGCAGGAGTGAATTTACGTAAGATTATTAATCTAGCGCAAATAGTACAATCTCACACATTAAATTTTTATCACCTCAGTGCTCCTGATTTTGTATATGGATTTGATGCAAAAAAAGAGGACAGAAATATTTTCAAGATGATTCAAACACATCCTGATATGGCAAAAGATGGAATAAACCTACGAGCATTTGGACAAAAAATCATACAATCTTTAGGTGGAAAAAGAATACACCCAGATTGGATAGTTCCTGGTGGAGTAAGTCATGCCATATCCAGTGAACAAAAAAATGAGATACTTTTAGAGATACCAAAAGCCTTAGAGATTGCAAATAAAACTTTGAAATACTTTACTTCAAATCTACATAAATTTCAAAAAGAGATAGAGGCATTTGGAAATTTTCCAACTCTATTTATGTCAATAGTTGATGAAGATGGTGGTTTAGAACATTATGATGGAAAATTGAAGTTTATAGATTCCCTTGGAAATAGTGTGGCACAAAACATTTCCCCAAATGACTATAAAGACTATATAGGGGAAGCTGTAGAAGATGATAGTTTTTTAAAATCTCCATATTTTAAACCTTTAGGATACGAGGAGGGGATATATAGAGTAGGTGCACTTGCTAGATTAAATGTAGCAA
Source organism: Arcobacteraceae bacterium (assembly GCA_049670825.1). Taxonomy (GTDB): domain Bacteria; phylum Campylobacterota; class Campylobacteria; order Campylobacterales; family Arcobacteraceae; genus JAIOSF01. The sequence continues at coordinate 1,047 of JBATTX010000335.1, forward strand.
ACTCTTGTGATACGAGTTTTGCAAAAGAACATTTTGAACGCTTTAAAAACCTTAACGATGGAAAACCTGTATTAAACTCATTTTATTATCACTATGCAAGAATTATTGAGATTATTCATTGTATAGAAAAAATTGAGATACTGTTAAATGATGATAAAACTTTAGATAAAAATGTACGAGCAGTTGCAAGTGTAAATCAAAGTAGAGCAGTAGGGTGTAGTGAAGCTCCAAGAGGAACACTATTTCATGATTATGAAGTTTCTAAGGATGGAGTTATCAAGAAAATGAATCTTATAATTGCAACAGGAAATAATAATTTAGCGATGAATAAAGGTCTTAAACAAGTTGCCCAAAAATTTATAGATGGAAATAATATAACTGATGGTGCACTTAATCGTGTAGAAGCAGTGATACGATGTTTTGATCCATGTTTGAGTTGTTAGACTCATGCTTTAGGGGTGGTGAGTTCTCAAATATTTATACGAAATAAGAATAAAAAAATTATTCAAATACTTAATAGATAATCCTATGCGAGCTATAATTGGATATGGAAATAGTTTAC
>JBATTX010000336.1:0-2163 GCA_049670825.1 Arcobacteraceae bacterium
GATGTATATATCAGAGAGTATGATTATCTAGGGTTTTACTCGTGTCAGATTATTGTACCTGGTGTTTCTGAGGTGTATCCTTTGGAAGATATGAGATACAACAACACAAATGCTGGAAAACTCATCAGAGATATGGTCTTAAACTTCAAAGAGTATGACCCACAAGATATTTTAGATGAGATAGAATCATTTGATAACAATCTCAATGTAGAAAAATATATCGGTGTAATTTTTGAAAACAACTTCACTATGTGTGAGTTCAAAGCACAACTTCATCTTATGTTGGGTAACTATGAAGAAGCTATCATATTATTTGAAAACTCAACTCATCCTTTAGCGTATGCTTTAGCACAACTTACTCGAATGTATATCGATGAGACAAATTGGGACGATTATGAAACAGCTTTAAACAATGTTTTTACAAAAGAAAATGTAGAAAAAGCTACAAAAATATTCAATGGTGATGATGATTTTACAAATGTAACATATCATCAAAACTACTTAAATATTCTTGCTCTATACGATAGACTTGCACTTAAAAAAGCTGCATAAGAAAAGTAGATTTAGAAAAAGATAGATTGAATTCTATCTTGTTTCTTTAAACTACGAAGAACAACTCAAATGTGATATTCCACCAACCTCAAAAAACTCTAGTGGTTTGAGTTTGTAGTATCTATCTTCCACCTCTTTTGACTGTTCAGCGTATGGGTTGGTCATGATATCTTGAAGTTCTCTCACAAGTGAATAATCCCCCTCTTTTGCTTTTTCATAAGCAGGTACCAAAATCCACTCTCTTAATATATACTTGGGATTAGCCAGTTTCATTTGGTTTGAAAGTTTTTCTATATCCTCATGGGTTACATTTTCTTTAGAGATAATTGCTCGCCATTTACTAAACCATACAGACCATTGCTCTTGAAGTTTTGGCTTGGTACTTAAGTCTTGGTAAAAACTTTTTGTAAGAGCTGTTATCTCATTTGGAATATGTGAAAGCTCTCTAAAAAATATCGTATAGTCAGCGGAAGTTTCAAGCATCAGTCTTATAAGCTCTTCAAAAAGTGACTCATCAAAACTTTGTAGCCCTAGTTTTTTAGCCCACATAGCTTCCATCTGCTCTTGCATCACTTTTGCAAAGTTATTTCGTATTTTGTTTAACTCTACTAATGCTTTTTCATCGTTTAGTACTAACTGTTCAAGTGAAGAGCAAAACATATTAAAGTTTCTTTGGGCTGCGTTTGGTTGGTTTAAAAATGCAAAGTGTCTTCCACCACCAGTCCATGACTGATAATCAGGGTCAAAAACATCACAAAAACCAAATGGACCATAATCAAGAGTAAACCCACCAGCAGCTGTATTATCACCATTAAAATTCCCTTGACAAAATCCTACACGAACCCAGTTTGCTACAAGTAATGTAAGACGGGTACGGAACTTATCTGCTAGGGAAACTACTTTTTGTGATAGACTCAAACTGTTGTCTATCTCATTGTTATATTCTCTATCTATGAGATGTAATACAAGTTTTTCTAACTCTTCATACGCATGTGGGTACTCTTTTTTACGAGTTCGTCTAGCAAAAAGTTCAAGATGCCCAACCCTTAAAAAAGATGGTGCAACTCGTGTAGAGATAGCAACCGCTTCACTTACCATGATATCTGGATCAAACGAATATGAGTTGTGTGAATACCAAGGTCGTTTTACAAACTCTGTTTTTGAAGTATATAAACTCAATGATCGTGATGTAGGGACACCAAGTGCATCCATATGCTCTTGTGCTAAAAACTCACGAACACTTGAGCGTAAAACTGCTCTTCCGTCTGCTCCTCTACAATATGGCGTTCGCCCTCCACCTTTGAGTTGCATCTCCCATCTTTTATCATTTAAGACAGTTTCTAAAACTGAAACGGCTCTGCCGTCTCCATATCCATTTCCTGTACGAAATGGACACTGATCATAATACTCTCTACCATAAATAGAAAGTGCATATCCACATGCCCAACCAACTCTACTCATAGGTGTTGGAACATTTGAGATATCACCTGAAAACATACTCATGAAATCTGGCGATTGGGCTAAAATATCTTTAAAACCTAGTTCACTAAAAAGTTTTTTACGATGAGCTATATACACTGGGGCATCTATTGGCGTGGGATTGACTGGCAC
>JBATTX010000337.1:0-2440 GCA_049670825.1 Arcobacteraceae bacterium
TTTAACACAATATCAAAATCCTCTGCTCCCATAAAACTATGATGAGAATGCACCTTAGCATCTGCGATGATTAGCTCAATTGCAATTGATGGAAAGTTTTGCATGATAGCTTTAAACTCAGAGACAAAACCTCCTAAAAGCTCTTCGTTGATTGAGCCAGATGTATCAATAGCAACTACTAAACTTAAAGTATCACTTGTCAAACTAGGCAACGCAACACCTCTATAGATATGCTTTTTATTTGGTGGCATAAATGCATAATTGTTTCTCATGTGCCGATTGATGGCATTGTAGAGTTCAAACTTCCAGTCGATATTATTGCTTTGCATTTTTTTTGCAAACCTTTCTAGTCCTAAAGGTGTAGTGCTATTTTTATTTCCTATCTCTTGGGCTAAAGTAGCTGCATAATCCCATTCATCTTCTGCTTTTTCATCCATCTTTTCAAAATTTTTAAATATAGAACTATCACCCTCTTTTTGATTTAGAAAATTCTTCAAACTAGAGATATCATCAAAACTTGTGATACTGTTTTCTAAAGTAAGTTCTTTTTTTAGTATCTCATATATCTCTTCAGAGTACATATTTTTATACTCTTTGTTGTAGTTTGCCCCTTTTGGTAGTTTGAGTTTATTTTTTACAAGCATATTATTAATAGCATAATCAGTTGCAAGTTGCCACAAAGCCCCTTTTCTTTTAAGCTTACGAGCTTTATGTGCTAGTATATGATGCATCACACAATTTGACAAAATAAAAAACAACTCATCAATCGATAAACTTTCTATATAGTTTGGGTTGTAGATAAACTTCACACCATTGCTTACGAAATACTCTATTTGAGTATTCTCTTCATGTTGTAATCTCGAAGCTAACATCCCAAAATATGGGTGTTTTGAAGAGAGTTGACTTTTAGCTTTGGTAAGTTTAAGTGTTACTTTCATTAGTGAAGTAAGTTGTTAAATTTTCTAGCCCACAACGGCCAAGTTTTTACATAATCAAGTTCGATCCCTCTTTGTCGTAAATCTTGCACAATCATCACAGCAAACTCACCAGGCAAATCAAGGGTATATCGTAGAAGATTTGCCAACTCTGTTGCTCTTGTTTCGTGTGTGATTTTTAAAGATAACGAGGTACATAAAATATGTAAAGCAGAGTTTTCTCTTGGAACTTCAATCTGCGTACCTGCTAAAATATCATCTATATTTGGAAGTTTCGAAGCCACCGTTCTAAAACCCAAAAATGCAGAAGCCAACTCTTGCCCTATAGCTCCACTTATCATATCTAACACTAAATCATCATCAGGATTTGAGGCTAATATCTCATTTACATATTGCCATGTACGAGGTGTTGCGAATGCTTTTGAATCGTTGCTAGTATTAAAAGCAAACAGTGCATCAGGTCTATATGAGGTAAAAGCTATGATTGTAGAATCTATCTCATTTTCTTTTGCCCAAGTTTGCCAAATTTGTAAATCTACTTCCATATCAAGATGTACAAATCTATTTGCCAAAGGGCTTGCCATTCGAAATACTACACCTCTATCACTCTCTCTGTTTCCAGCAGCTACTATGGCCCAACCATCAGGCAAAGTATACTCACCTATTTTTCTATCAAGTATGAGCTGATAGGCACTTGCTTGTACCATAGGAGCTGCTGTATTTAACTCATCTAAAAACAATATCCCCTCTTTTGTTGTTCCATCAGGTAAAAAAGAAGCTGGTGCCCAAACAGCACTGTTATCAGTAGGATTAAAAAAAGGGATACCTCGTAGGTCGGTTGGGTCTAAAAGTGAAAGACGAAGATCAATAAAACCTATCTCTTGCTCTTTTGTAATTTGTGAAACAATGGAAGATTTTCCAATACCTGGAGGTCCCCATAAAAATACGGGAACTTTTCTTTTTGTTAAATGTTCGATTGATCTTTTTGCACTGTGTGGATTCATAGTTACTCCTACTTTATATAGTAGAGGTGTATGCAAGAACTATGCCTAAAGTTTTAAGATTTTTCTACCAAGTACAAACTCGGTTTCGTCCTAACTCTTTAGCTTGATAAAGAGCCTTATCTGCTTTTCAAATATATCATCAAAAGACTCATCTTTATTTTTAGCAATACTCACGCCAAAAGATGCCGTGAGTTTTTTTACTGTTGTAAAATCATATTTTTCTATAGCAATTCGTAGTTTTTCTGCTACATTTTGTGTGACATTGATATCTTTTGTATACACAATCACTACAAACTCTTCACCACCCCATCGAGCAACCATATCGTTTTCTCGTATATGTGCTACCAAAATTTGAGAAAGCTCTTTTAAAACACTATCCCCAACATTGTGCCCATAGGTGTCGTTTATGTTTTTAAACTTATCGATATCCACAACAATCATAGAAAGGTTTATCTCAAAAAGGTTTACATCCCCTAGAGTATCTAAAAGTCCTCTTCTATT
>JBATTX010000338.1:0-3701 GCA_049670825.1 Arcobacteraceae bacterium
GAGCAGGAAAAACTGGAACTGCTATTTCATTTATTGGTCTTGAAGATTTTGAACATTTTAATATGATAGAAAAAAAAGTAAATATCTCTTTAGAAAGAGAGCAGATAGAAGGTTTTGAACTTATTGGCACTCCTATAAAACAGCCAAAAGGAAATGCTCCAATCAAAGGAAAAAGAAAAAGCAAAAAAGATAAACTGCGTGAACAAAAAGAAGCAAAATCATAAAAAATCTTTCTCTCTTTTAGAGATTGTTTTTGTTCTTATTATTTTAGGAATTATACTCTTGCAAATAATTCCTAAAACTCAAATATCAAAATTAAACCTAGCTACACAAAAAATTATTTTATATTTAAACTACACACGATATATTGCTCATATTGATAATAAATTCAATGTTGAAGATGAGCAATGGGAAAAAAAACGTTGGACTTTAAAGTTTATGAATTGTGCTAGTTCAATTCGTGGTTTGTATTATATTGTGTATAGTGATACTAAGGGTGGTACAGCGCATTTTGAAAAAAAAGACACACTGATTGATCCATTAAACAATAAATACCTTTACTCTAACCAATGCAAAGAGGATGTAGTAAATGACAAAAGTAAACATATATTACTAACACAAGAATATGATATATCAAAAGTAGATGTGAGCTGTAATACTACATCAACTATAGGACAAATCAGTTTTGGTTATGATGGAAAGATCTACTCACAATTAGGTACAAATATAAAAGAGATAACCAAACAGTGCCAAATAAAATTATTTAATGAAAAAAACCAATTTACAACAATAGTCATTGAACCTAAAACTGGATATATACATAAAATTTAAACTACCATTTGGTATAATCGCGATATATAATATAAAGGAATCCCTTTGCACAAATTTGAAAAATATCCATTTGAAAGACTGAATGAATTATTAGAAAACATTACACCAAATAGTGATTATGAACTCAGTAGTTTAACAATTGGTGAACCACAATTTAACACCCCCGATTTTATTCAAGATAAATTAAAAAATAGTACAGAACTATTAAATAAATATCCTAAAAGCTCAGGGGAAGATTTCTTAAAAGAAGCGATGAGAAATTTTATCTCGAAAAGATTTCATGTAGATGTGAGTAATGAACAAATTATTCCAACATTTGGAACACGAGAGGTTTTATTTAATTTCCCTCAGTTTTTACTTTTTGGTAAAACTGATGCAGTAATTGCATATCCTAACCCTTTTTATCAAATTTATGAGGGTGCTGCAATTGCTTGTAATGCAAAAGTGATCCACATGGATATGACAAAAGAGAATAACTATTTAGTAAATTTATCGGTTGAGCAGATGCAATCAGCTGACTTAGTAATTTTAAACTACCCAAGTAATCCAACAAGTGCAACAATCTCAAAAGAAGATTTAGCTCTATGGGTTCAAAATGCTCTTAAATATGATTTTGTATTGATTAATGATGAGTGTTATAGTGAATTATATTTTGAAGAAAACAATAAGCCAGTAACTCTACTAGAAGCTTGCGTTGCAGCTGGAAATAGCGAGTTTAAAAACTGTTTAGTTTTAAATTCTATTTCTAAAAGAAGTAGTGCACCAGGATTACGAAGTGGGTTTATTGCAGGTGATGCTGAAATTTTAAAAGAGTATATGAATTATCGAACATATGTAGGGTGTGCGTTGCCATTGCCATTGCAACAAGCAGCAGCTGTAGCATGGAATGACCAATCACATGTTGAAGTATTTAGAAAGATATATAAAGAAAACTTTGTACTTGCAAAAGAGATTTTAGGCGTAGAGATGCCAAATGCAACTTTTTATATTTGGTTAGAGGTTGAAGATGAACTCAAATTTACACAAGAGCTGTATAAAGAGGAAAATATTAAAGTTTTACCAGGAAGTTTCTTAGGAAGAAATGGCATAGGAAAAAATTATATACGAATTGCTTTAGTAGAAAATAGTGAAAAAACAAAAGAGGTTTTAACGAGACTAAAAAGATTTATGACTGGATATAAAGCATAATGAAGGACACAATAAAAATGGAACCAGAAGAATTACATGAAGCACGAACAAACCCTGATTTCTTAGAGTATTTGGATGTTCGAGAAAAAGAAGTAGTTGAATCAAAAAGTATATCAGGACTTTATGAAGTACTTGATACTCTTCTTGTTTTAGATATTGATGAAGAGCGAGTTCACAATATATACCAAGAGATTTTAAAAGTTTCATTTGACACAATTGAAGAGAGACTTAAAGATGAACAAAAATTAAGTCTAGATACTGACGATATCTTTTTTATTAGAAGTTTTTATGAGCATGCAATTGAAAAATGGAGTATGAATAACTTTAAAGGTGCAAGAGAACTTTTCTTTATCTTAAGTCAAATTTGTGAAGATGAACTTTTAGTAGAATCACTGAATGTACATCTTATTGCTTGTGCAACCGATTCAGATATGGATAGTTTTTATGATGAATATGTTTCAGAAGAACAAAACTATACAGAAGAGAAATATGGATACTTTATTATGGATTTTACTTTTGATAGAAAACAGTATTTAAATAAACATATCGATTTACTTCAAAAACAATTTGAAGAACTAAATCACCTTTTAAGCTAATGCGTGTACATTTTATAGGAATAGGTGGAATAGGTCTATCTGCACTTGCTCGATTTTTACAATATAGAGGTTATAAAGTAAGTGGTTCAGATGTCAAATCTACACCAATTACACAAGAGCTAGAAAAAGAGGGGATTAAAGTAACTATCCCTCAATGTTCCTCTGCTATTTCTGGGCAAGATTTAGTTATCTATAGTGCTGCAGTTCAAAACCATAATGTAGAGATACAAGAGGCTAAAAAACAAGAGCTCGTACTTTTGCCTAGAAAAGAGGCATTAAGCGTAATTATGCAAAAGACCACAAACTATTGTGTATGTGCAGCTCATGGGAAAAGTACTACAACTGCTATTTTAAGCTCAATTCTTCAAAGCTCAGCAATTATAGGTGCCATTAGTAAAGAGTTTGGTTCAAACTTTAGGTATATTGATGAAATTCTTGCTTTTGAAGCAGATGAGAGTGATGAAAGTTTTATTTTATCACATCCTTATTGTTCAATAGTATTAAATACAGAACCAGAGCATATGGAGTATTATAATTACGATGAAAAAAGATTTTATGATGCCTATACTAAATTTTTAGATATTGCAAAACTACGAGTTATCAATGCGGAAGATGAATTTTTACAAAATTATAAAGGGTACGCAATTAGATTGTATCCATCAAAAGATATTAAAAATATAGAATTTATTTTAAAAGATGATGAACCGTATACAAAATTTTCTCTAAAAGATTTTGGAGAATTTGAAGTATGGGGATTTGGAGTGCATATCGCTATAGATGCTTCATGTGCAATTTTGGCAGCTTCACAAACTATGTCAATAGAACAGATTAAAATAAATTTAGTAAAATATAAAGGGATTAAAAAAAGATTTGATATTGTTCAAAAAAGTGAAAAGTTAATCGTAATAGATGATTATGCACATCATCCTACCGAGATTAAAGCAACTTTTGAATCCGTAAATCTTTTTAATAAATATAAGCAATTAGAGAAAAAAATCATCATCTGGCAGCCGCACAAATATAGTAGAACAATGGATAATTTACCTGCTTTTAAAAAATGCTTTCAAGGTTGTGATGAGCTTATTA
>JBATTX010000339.1:0-2916 GCA_049670825.1 Arcobacteraceae bacterium
ATCTGACTATTTTCTAACTTATAAGTATTTTCTAGCGTTAAAACTTTTGTGTTGTCATCAAGCTTTTTCATCTTCAAGTCCTAAATTTGCGAAACCTTTTTCATCAAGCTCTAGTGCAAGAGAATAGTCTCCTGTTTTTACTATTTTTCCATCTTTTAAAATATGTACAAAGTCTGGTTTAATTAGCTCTAAAAGTCTGTCATAGTGAGTGATCATCAAAACAGATTTTTTATCATTAATCATACCATTTATAACTTTTGCAACACTTTTAATCGCATCAACATCAAGTCCAGAATCTATCTCATCTAACATAATAAGATCAGGGTTTAAAAGAAGAAGTTGAATTAACTCATTTTTCTTTTTCTCTCCACCACTAAAACCTTCGTTTAAGCCTCTTTTTAAAAGTGAATTATCAAGTTCATATTCGGCTAATTTGGATTTTAGAAGTTTTAAAAACTCCATTGAATCTAGCTCAGCTTCATTGTTGTATGCTTTTTTTGCATTTACTGCTGTTCGTAAAAAGTAGCTGTTGTTAACTCCTGGAATCTCCACTGGTGTTTGGAAACTTAAAAATATCCCTTCGTTTGCTCTCTCATCAGCCGATAAAGCTGTGATATCCTTACCATTGTAGTGTATAGTTCCACTAGTTATCTCTGTATCGTAGTGACCACTAATAGCTTTTACAAGAGTTGATTTACCAGCTCCATTTACACCCATAAGTGCATGAACTTCACCATCGTTTATCTCAAGATTAAAATCTTTTAATATCTTCTTCCCATTTATCTCTACATTTAAATTTTCTATTTTTATCATATTTTCCCCTTACTCTTTTTCTTATACTTAACCAACGCTACCCTCTAGCGTAATATCTAATAATGCTTTTGCTTCTACAGCAAATTCCATTGGGAGGTTATTTAAAACCTCTTTACAAAAACCATTTACAATAAGTGAAACGGCATTCTCTTCACTTATCCCTCTTTGTCGTAAATAAAACAATTGGTCATCTGAAATCTTTGAAGTTGTTGCTTCATGTTCGATTTGTGCAGTTCTATTTTTTATCTCATGATATGGATAAGTATTAGCAGCACAAGTACTTCCAATAAGAAGTGAATCACATTGTGAAAAGTTTCTTGCATTTTGTGCTTTTTTAGCTACTTTTACAAGTCCTCTGTATGAGTTACTCCCGTGCATTGCTGAGATACCTTTAGAGATAATAGTTGATTTTGTATTTTTCCCTAAGTGAACCATTTTTGTTCCAGTATCTGCTTGTTGTGCTTTACTAGAAATTGCAACAGAATAAAACTCTCCGATACTGCCATCACCTTTTAAAATACAACTTGGATATTTCCATGTAAGAAGTGAACCAGTCTCTACTTGTGTCCAAGAGATTTTTGAATTATCTCCTTTACAAAGTCCTCTTTTTGTTACAAAGTTATAGATACCACCTTTCCCCTCTTCATCTCCTGGGAACCAGTTTTGGATCGTTGAGTATTTTATCTCTGCATTTTCTAAAGTCACAAGCTCTACTACAGCTGCGTGAAGTTGACTCTCATCTCTTGTAGGTGCTGAACACCCTTCGTTGTATGAAACATAACTTCCCTCGTCAGCAATGATAATTGTTCTTTCAAACTGTCCTGTGTTTTGAGCGTTGATTCTAAAATATGTAGATAACTCCATAGGACATCTCACACCTTTTGGAATATAAACAAATGAACCATCTGTAAATACCGCACTATTTAAACAGGCAAAGTAGTTGTCATTTACAGGTACTACACTTGCTAAATATTTTTTGAGTAGTTCAGGATGTTTATGTGCAGCTTCACTAATACTCATAAATATAATCCCTAAAGACTCTAGCTCATCATGATAGGTAGTTTTAACACTTACACTATCAAATACAGCATCAACAGCAACACCAGCAAGCATCTTTTGCTCCTCTAGTGGGATACCAAGTTTTTCATATGTTTCCAAAATCTTTGGATCAACTTCATCTAAGGAGTCCAAAGCTTTTTTTGGTGCAGAGTAGTACGCTATATTTTGATAATTAATCTTTGGATAGTGTATCTTTGCCCATGTTGGTTCCTCTTTTGTGAGCCATTTTGCATATGCTTTGAGTCTAAACTCTAGTAACCACTCTGGCTCATCTTTCTTTTTTGATATAGCTTTTATTACATCTTCATTTAAACCTACTGGAAAAGTATCACTCTCTATAAGTGTCTCAAATCCAAGTTTATACTCGTTTGCAATAATCTTATCTATATGTGTATTATCACTCATTTTAACCTCCGATTTTAAATAGGATAACTTTTGTCTTATTTGGAAGTATATCATAAAGGGTAGCAATTTAAAATAAAAATTGATAATTTCGATATAAGTTTAATAAAGACCGATATACAAAGATTGTCTATTAAATAGATTGTAATTAATTATATGATTTTATCCTTTAAATCAAAAAATTATTATCTAATTTAATTATTTTAGATATAATAAAACTATGAATATCGATACAAAAAGCATAGTATATTAATATGAGATTAGAAGTTCAAGAGATATTAGAAGATAAATCACTTCTTTTAACACAAAATTATTTTAAACTCCAAAAACTCTTTGAGGAAAAATATGGACACGACACAATTGTCCTTATGGAAATAGGGACATTTTTTGAGGTCTATGAGGTCAACAATGATGAGCAGCAGATTGGAAAAGCTCGTGAAATCGCAGAACTACTCAATATCCAACTCACTAGAAAAAACAAATCAATCTTAGAAAACAATCAGTCAAACCCTCTTATGGCAGGAGTACCAGCTGTATCTTTTGAAAAACATATCAACCGTATCATTCAAGAGCAAAAGTACACAATAGCTATCATCAAGCAAGTGGGACTGCCACCAAATGTAAAAAGAGTTTTAGAAGCGG
>JBATTX010000340.1:0-1712 GCA_049670825.1 Arcobacteraceae bacterium
ATAGTATTTCCATAACTTTTTGACATTTTTGCTCCATCAGTACCAGGAACAGTAGCTACTACTTCATCGATTTTCGATTCTGGCATAACTAAAATATTTCCATAAGTATTATTAAATGTATTAGCTATATCTCTTGCAATTTCAACATGTTGTATTTGATCTTTTCCTACAGGAACAATATTTGAATCAAACAGAAGGATATCTGCCGCCATCAAAACAGGATAAGAAAGTAGTCCATGATTAGATGCTATGCCTCTTGCAGTTTTATCCTTATAACTATGAGCTCTTTCTAATAATCCCATAGGAGTATGATTTGATAGAATCCAGTAAAGTTCTAAAACTTCTGGAACATCACTTTGTACCCAAAAAGTAGATTTTTCAGGATCCATTCCCAAAGATAAAAAATTTACAGCTACATTAAAGATATTATCTTGCAATGCCTTTTTATCCTTCACTGAAGTAAGAGCATGATACGATGCAATAAATGCAAATAACTCACCATCATCTTGTGATTCTATCATTTTTTTAATCATCCCAAAATAGTTTCCTATATGCAGTGTACCACTTGGTTGAATTCCACTTAATATTCTCAAAAATTAATCCTTAGTATATTTTCGATATAATAGCAAAATTTTATGGAGTATTAGATGAAGCAATTAATTAGATATATTTTTCTAGGGACATTAGCCCTTATACCTTTGTTAGTAGTTGTTCAGGTTATTTTTTGGGTGAATTCCATAAGTGTTCAACTTTTTGATTTTGTTTCGTCCTATACAAATAGTCCCTTTTATACAATAGGATTGTTTGTAGTAGTTATAATAATACTTGCATTTGTGGGATCATCAATAGAAAAAGTTGGTAAGTCTTATCTTATTTCAGTTATAGATAAAGTGCTTGAAAAAGTACCTGCTATTGGAACAATATATTCAATTATGAAAAAGATTACGGAACTTTTCAAACCAAATAGCAAAGATGTAAAAAAAGAAGTAGTTCTCGTAGAATACCCAAAAGCTGATTTATGGGTTCCTGCTTATGTATTAAGTAAATATGAGAATGTTTTAGTTTTATTTGTTCCAACTAGCCCTAATCCCACAAGTGGATACACAGTAATAGTTGATAGAAGTAAAATACAAGAAACATCTTTAACAGTAGCAGAAGCAAGTCAATTTATCATAAGCATGGGTTCTGACTTTGTTAAAAAAGAAGAGATAAGTAAAATAATAGAAAAAACATTATAAAAAATTAAATAGGAAAATAGATGATAGATATAAAACTTTTACAAAAAGATTTTGATTTAGTAAGTGGTGCATTAGAAAAAAAAGGTGTTACAAAAGAAGTATTAAGTTCATTAAAAGACCAAGTTGAAGCAGCAAAAGAGAAACGAAAAGAGATGGAATCTTCTCAAGCAGAACAAAAACAACTCTCTCAACAGTTTGGTTCATACAAAAAAGAGGGAAAAGATGTAACACCTTTACAGGATGAAATATCAAAATTGAAAGAGAAAAAACAACAACTAGAGGATGAAGTTAGAGATATCGAAACGCAAATGCAAAATATTGCAATGGGTATTCCAAATCTTCCAGACGAAAATGTTCCATTAGGTGCAGACGAAAATGAAAATGTAGTTTTAGAAACTATTGGTGAAAAACCATCATTTACTTTTGAACCAAAAGAACACTGGGAACTAGGTGAAAATAATGGAATGATCGATT
>JBATTX010000341.1:0-4568 GCA_049670825.1 Arcobacteraceae bacterium
TGTAGATAAATGTCCAAATACTCCTGAGGGTGTTTTTGTGACACGAGATGGTTGTACACAAGAGATTACAAAAGTGATCTATTTTGAGCATGCTTCATCACATATTAATTATGAAGATGTAAAAGAGATAGAACAAACGGCAGAACTCATTAATGAAACTCCAGGATACAATATCATTATCTCTGGTCATACAGATTCTATAGCAGATGCAAATATAAATATGAAGCTCTCAGAAAAAAGAGCAATAGCAGTTAAAAATATACTTTTAAAAAATAAAGTAGACAAATCAAAAATAGAAACATTTTGGTATGGTGAGACAAGACCTGTTTCTTCTAATATTACAGTTGAAGGAAGACGAGATAATAGAAGAGTAACTATAGTATTAAAATAAAGGTTTACGAAATGTCACTACTTAAAGCACCACTAAATACTCCAGTTTGGATCGATATCACAAAATGTAAAGCGTGTGATATTTGTGTCTCATTTTGTCCTGCTGGAGTTTTATCTATGAGACAAGACCCCACTTCAACACTAGGAGCGATTATCGATATTGTTGCACCTGAATCATGCATTGGGTGTAGTGATTGTGAGATACATTGTCCTGACTTTGCTATACATGTAGCAGATAAAAAAAGCGACCACATTACCTTTGCTTTATTAACTCCAGAAGCAGAAAAAAGAGCAAAAGCTATTAAAGAGAATAATTATAGATTGCCTTTAGAGTATAAAACTAAGGAACTAAAAGTATGAATACAAGAGAGATGATATCTACAGGTAATCAGTTAGCAGCTATTGCTGCAGTTGATGCAGGGTGCAGATTTTTTGGAGGATATCCTTTAACACCATCAAGTGAAATTATGCATACTATTTCGGACTTACTTCCAGAAGTAGGTGGTGTTGCTATTCAGATGGAAGATGAGATTGCAAGTGTTTGTAGTGTTATTGGTGCATCGATGAGCGGTAAAAGAGCACTGACAGCTACATCAGGTCCTGGACTTTCACTAAAAGCAGAAAACCTAGGACTTGCACAAATGGCAGAGGTACCAATAGTATGTATTGATGTGATGAGAGGAGGTCCATCTACTGGGCTTCCTACTCGTGTAGCCCAAGGTGATGTTTCCCAAGCAAAACATCCATCTCATGGAGATTATAAATCAATAACTATTTGTGCAGGAAATTTATCTGAGTGTTATACTCAAACTGTACGAGCTTTTAACCTAGCAGATAGATTTATGCAACCAGTGTTTGTACTTTTAGATGAAACCTTAGGACATATGCATGGAAAAGCGGTAATCCCTACAAAAGAGCAAACTCAAAAAGAGATAAAACTTCGTAAGCAGTTTGATGGGAAACCAGAAGAATATTTCCCGTATGGTGTAGCACAAGATGAACCAGCAATTTTAAATACTATGTTTAAAGGGTATCGTTACCATTTTACAGGATTACATCATGATAAACATGGTTTTCCTACAGAAAATATGGAAACATGTAAATTACTGATTGAAAGACTTTTTAACAAAGTTGAAAAACATGAAGATGAGCTTGAAGCGTATGAAGAGTATATGTTAGATGATGCAGAAATTTTAATTATCGCTTATGGTTCAGTATCACTTTCTGTAAAAGAAGCTATTAAACATTTACGAGATGAAAATATAAAAGTGGGACTTTTTCGACCAATCACACTTTGGCCATCACCAGCAGAAAAAATAAAAGAGTACACTCAAAAGATAGATAAAGTACTTTGCATTGAGTTAAATATGGGACAATATTTCCATGAAGTACAAAGAGTATCAAGTAGACTTGATATAGAGGGATTATTTAAAGTAAATGGTCGAGCGATCTCTCCACATGAGATTATTGAAAAAGTAAAAGGATTATAATATGGCATTTGATTATGAAAAATATTTAAGACTTGAAAAGATGCCAACATTGTGGTGTTGGGGCTGTGGAGATGGAGTGATTTTAAAAGCTGTTGTGCGAGCAATTGAGCAGATGGGTTGGAATCAAGATGATGTGTGTGTTATTTCTGGAATAGGGTGTTCTGGAAGATTTTCATCATATTTAGATTTTAATACAATTCACACAACTCACGGAAGAACAATAGCGTATGCTACAGGGGTAAAACTAGCCAATCCAGATAAACATGTTATTTGTGTGGCTGGTGATGGAGATGCCTTAGCAATTGGTGGAAATCATACGATTCATGGATGTAGAAGAAATATCGATATCAATATGATAGTTATCAATAACTTTATCTATGGACTGACAAACTCGCAAACAAGTCCAACAACACCACAAGGGATGTGGACAGTTTCTCAAAAAGCTGGAAATATAGATCCCACTTTTGATGCGTGTAAATTAGCTGAAGCTGCAGGGGCATCTTTTGTGGGACGACAAGCAGTAACAGAACCAAAAAAACTAGAGAAACTTTTAGTAAAAGGTTTTTCCCATAAAGGTTTTAGTTTTATGGAAGTACTTTCAAATTGCCATATTAATCTTGGTAGAAAAAACAAAATGCTTACAGCTCGTGAAAATTTAGATTGGATAGACTCTATTACTATGTCTAAAATGAAATTTGATAAGTTAGAGGATGATGAGAAGATAAATCTCTTACCTACTGGTATTTTAAAACAAGATGAAAATGCTCGTGAATATTGTGATATGTATAAAGAGATACAAGCTGTACATCAAGGAAAAAGAGAAAAAATCACACAAAATGATTTTGCAAAAAAGATATAAGGTAGTTTAATGGCTCGAAAAATATTACGTTTTACTGGTGTTGGTGGTCAAGGTGTTTTACTTGCAGGCGAAATATTTGCAGTTGCAAAAATAAAATCAGGTGGGTTTGGTTTAAAAACAGCTACATATACTTCACAAGTAAGAGGTGGACCTACAGTTGTAGATATCACTTTAGATGATGAAGAGATATTTTATCCTTATGCAAATGATGGTGAAGTTGATTTTATGTTAAGTGTCGCGCAAGTTAGTTACGATGCTTTTAAACAAGGTGTAAAAACTGGTGGCACAATTGTTATTGAACCAAACCTAGTTCACGCTACACCAGAAGATAGAGAAAAATGGAAGATAATAGAGGTTCCAATTATTACTCTTGCCAAAGAGGAGATAGGAAATGTTATCACTCAATCAGTTATAGCACTTGCAGTGGCAAATAAAATCACAAATGCACTTGATAAAGAGCTTTTAAAAGAGGTGATGCTTTCTAAAATACCCCAAAAAGTACATGCTATAAATATCAAAGCGTATGAATTAGGGTACACGTATAAATAGAAATTTAAAATTTTTTTTATGAATCTACACTAATGCTATATTTCTATGATAAAATAATTATATATTAACAAAGAGAGATTTAAAATGAACACTACAAACAATAATTACATTAAGATTTTAGATACTAACAATAGTAAACTGTCTGATAATGAACTACAAAAATTATATTTTGAAAATGAAGCTCCAAAATTAGTTTTGGGTTTTGTATCTCCACATATTAACTTTGCTCAAGTTGCAAAACAGATAAAATCTTTTTTTCCTACCTCTACAAAAGTTGTACTTTCTACGACTGCTGGGGAGTTATGTACTTTTAATTTAGATCAGCAAAAAAATTGTCTTTATCATGATGCAAGTAGTACTTGGGAAAATATAGTATTGCAAGGTTTTAGTGCTGATATGTTTGATGCAGTAGAGGTTTTAAGTGTTCCTTTATTTAGTGAAAATATTGCAACTCAAACAATCTCTCATAAAGAGCGAATCAATAAAATTAGTACAGAGATAAATAGACTGCAAATCCCTTTTAGAATCAATCACGATAATACATTTGCATTAACATTTGTTGATGGATTATCAAATAGTGAAAGTTTTTTTACAGAAGCTGTATATCAAAGTGGAAAACTACCTTGTTTACTTATTGGTGGTTCTGCTGGTGGAAAACTTGATTTTAAAGAGACATATATTTTTAATGACTCTGAACCAAAAAGACATCATGCCGTAGTGGTACTTGTAAAATTAAAAGATGGTATCAGATATGGTGTATTTAAATCACAAAGTTGTGATGTAACAAATAAATCATTTGTAATAGCACAATCAAATATGCTCAATAGAAGTGTACAAAGTGTTGTTGATACAAATAATAATACTATCAAAAATTTTGTTGATTCATTATGTGAAACATTGGGATGCTCTTTAGATAAACTGCCTACAGTTTTAACAGATTATAATTTTGCTATTAAAGTTGATAATGAAGTGTTTATTCGGTCTGTTGCTAATGTTGATATTGAAGCAAAAAGTGTATCATTTTTTTGTGATATTGCTTTTGGGGATGTTTTATATTTAGTTAAAAACAAAGAGTTTACAGCTCAGACTGATGCAGATTATCGAGCATTTAGTTCAAGAAAAAAAGAAAAACCAATTGGTGCGATTTTTAATGACTGTATTTTACGAAGGTTATTTAATGCAAATAATCTAAATGCTCTTAAAACATATAATGATATCCCAATTGCTGGAAGTTCTACTTTTGGTGAGCTTTTAGGGTTAAATATCAATCAAACATTAAC
>JBATTX010000342.1:0-9044 GCA_049670825.1 Arcobacteraceae bacterium
CAAATTATGTACGAACAAGCAGATATCGCTATAGATAAAAAACAAATTACTTTAAAAGATAAGATTAAAACAGTTGGTATTTTTGAAGTTGATTGTAAATTAGGAAATGGTATACATGCGGTTGCTAAAATCGATGTAATTGCTGAGGTATAATAAATGTTTGATGCGACAACGATACTTGCTTATAAAAGTGAAGATGGAAGAGCTGTTATTGGTGGTGATGGCCAAGTAACATTTGGAAATACAGTTTTAAAAAATAATGCAACAAAAATAAGAACACTCTATAATGGTAAAGTATTAGCAGGATTTGCAGGAAGCACTGCAGATGCTTTTAATCTTTTTGATATGTTTGAAGAGCATCTTACAAATACAAAAGGTGATTTACTTAAATCAGTAATTAACTTTTCTAAAGAGTGGAGAAAAGATAGAACACTCAGAAAACTAGAAGCAATGATGTTAGTTTTAAATGAAAAAAATATTTTTATTTTAAGTGGAACAGGTGATGTTGTAGAGCCAGAAGATGGATGTTTAGCAAGTATCGGTAGTGGTGGTAACTTTGCTATTGCAGCTGCACGTGCACTGAAAAAACATTCAAATTTAGAACCGTTAGAGTTAGTACGAGAATCTTTAATGACTGCAGGTGAACTTTGTATCTATACAAATCAAAATATAAAAACATTAACATTAGATGATAAGGAAGATAAATAATGAATATGACTCCTAAAGAGATTGTAGCATATCTTGATGATTACATTATTGGGCAAAAAGACGCTAAAAAAACTATAGCGATTGCACTAAGAAATAGATACAGAAGAATGCAACTTGATTCTGAACTACAAGATGAAATAATGCCTAAAAATATTTTAATGATAGGTAGTACTGGTGTTGGTAAAACAGAGATAGCAAGAAGAATGGCAAAGATGATGAATCTTCCATTTATAAAAGTTGAAGCGAGCAAATATACAGAAGTAGGGTACGTAGGTAGAGAAGTTGAATCGATGATTAAAGATTTAGCGCATGAGTCATACAATCTTGTAACAAAAGAGTATGAAGAGCAAATTGCAGGTTCTATTGATGATGAAGTGATTAAACAAATAGTAGAGATTTTGGTACCACCTTTACCCGAATCAGCTAGTGAAAATGCTCAAGAATCGTTTATTAAAACATATAACCTCATGGAATCAAAAGTGAAAAATGGTGATATGGATGATAAAAAAATTACTATTGAACTTCCTAAAACAACACATGTCGAGATAGTTGACAGCAATATGCCTATGGATATGAGTGCTATTAGTGAAAGTATTAATAGTATGATGGGAAAAATGGGTAAAGAAAAAATCAAAAAAGAGGTAACGATAACTGAAGCTAAAAAACTTTTAAGAGGACTTGCAAGTGATAATTTACTTGATAAAGAGTCTTTAAAAATTGAAGCTGTTAAAAGATGTGAAAATGGTGGTATCATCTTCCTTGACGAGATTGATAAAATTGCAACTGGAAGTAACAATAAAAATCAAGACCCAAGTAAAGAGGGTGTTCAAAGAGATCTTTTACCAATCGTTGAGGGAAGTAGTGTGCACACTAAATATGGCCAAATTAAAACAGACCATATCTTATTTATAGCTGCTGGGGCTTTTCATGTGAGTAAACCAAGTGATTTACTTCCTGAATTACAAGGGCGATTTCCTTTAAGAGTTGAATTAAATCCACTAGTAGAGAACGATTTATATAGAATTTTAACAAATACAAAAAATTCATTACTCAGACAATATAAAGCACTTTTAGAAGTTGAAGGTGTCAATTTAGAATTTGATGATGCTGCTATCCATGCATTTGCAAGACTAAGTGTGAGTGCAAATGAAAAAGCAGAAGATATAGGTGCGAGAAGATTACATACTGTTATTGAAAAAGTTCTTGAAGATATAAGTTTCGATGCTGATGAACATAGCGGTGAAACGATCACTGTGACAGAAGATTTAGTAAAAGAAAAATTAGAAGATATAGTACAAAACGAAGATACTGCACGGTACATTTTATAACACAGTATTATAGTTATATTAAGATTTGTTTTGTTAAAATGTAGATACTTAAACATGGAGATATGATATGAAGATTACAAGTTTTGAAGATATAGAAGCAAAAGGTTATGATATTTGCTTTATTCATAGTGGGTGTGAGGGTCAAGCTGATGTAATATTATTAGATATTAACAGCATATTCGACTATGAAGAAAAAAAACATGAAGCGTGTAAAGACAAGTTTACTTCAATTGCAATCATTGATGATCCAAGTGACTATGATGCATTTAAAAACTTTGGTATAACTGCATGGATAAAAAGAGATGATCTGAATACTTTACCTGATTTATTAGATGAAGTAAAAAATAGAATGGGTCTTTAAAATACCTATATGCCAATAATAGATACACATTGTCATTTAGACAATGTTCAATATCAAGATGATGTTGATACTGTAATTCAAACTGCACTAAATGAAGGTATTGAAGCTATTTTAATACCTGGTGCAGATCCAAAAGATTTACCAAGAGCAAAAATGTTAGCTGAAAAATATGATGAGGTTTATTTTGCTGTTGGTGTTCACCCTTATGATTGTGATAATTACAATTTAAATACTCTCAAAGAATATGTAACACACCCTAAATGTATAGCCATTGGGGAGTGTGGACTTGATTATTTTCGTTTACCTGAAGATGATGATGAAAAAGAAGCAAATGTAGCGTTACAAAAAAAGATTTTTATCGAACAAATCAACTTTGCTAAAGCAGTGAAAAAACCACTTATTGTTCATATCCGTGATGCTTCAAATGATAGTAAAACTATTTTAATAGAACAAAATGCAAAAGAAGTAGGTGGTGTTTTACATTGTTTTAATGCAAGTGAACATCTTTTACCTTTATCTGAACATAATTTTTACTTCTCTATTGGTGGCGTGATTACTTTTAAAAATGCAAAAAAATTAGTAGAAGTGTTACCTAAAATTCCTCTTGACAAACTTATTGTTGAAACAGATGGACCATACTTAACTCCTCATCCATTTCGTGGAACTCGAAATGAACCAAAATATACAAATAATGTAGTAGAAAAAATTGCTGAATTATTATCAATGAGTAAAATTGAAGTGGAAAATCTAACTACAAATAATGCAAAAAAATTATTTAAAGAGTTTGATATAAAAATTTAGCTAAAATAAATACAAAATTAACAAAAAGGTATTTATTTGAAATTATTTTTAAAAATAGTTTTATTATTTGTAACTATTACATTTTCTAATGCAACACTAGTAAGCACATCATTTGTTCACAACGACTTGACTGTTTTAGAAGAGTTAGATATCAGTTCAAATTATATTACAGACTATAAATTGCAAGAAGAGTTTCAAAATAGATTGAAATACAGCCAAAAAAGATATACTCAAAAACTAAATAACGCTTACTTATTTGTTCCTCAAATCAAAAAAGTTCTCAGAGAAAATAATATCCCTTCTGCTTTTCTTTATTTAGTAATGGCAGAATCAAACTTCATTTTAGATGCTTCATCAAACAAGAGTGCAAAAGGTTTATGGCAATTTATGGGACCAACAGCAAATCATTTTGGTTTAAAAACGAACGAATATATTGATGAACGAATGGACATAGTAAAATCTACAGAAGCTGCGGTTACATACTTAAAAAGACTTCATGATATGTTTGATAAATGGTATCTAGCTGCTGTTGCATACAATTGTGGAGAAGGTAGAGTTATCGAAGGATTAACAAGAGCTACAATTGATATGTACTGTGAAGATGTTGGATACAAAGTTTGTAGAAAAGAACCTCAAATTAATAAGTTTAGAACTACAATGAGACTGTATCAAGCAAAAAGAGTAAAATTTAACGAAATCAATAAAATATATCAAAAAGTTAAAAAATGGAAATACAAACCGGATATAGATAAATTACTAGTAGTACAAAAAGGTGTAAGTAGACAATATTTACCAGAAGAGAGTCGTGGATATATTAGAAAAATTATTTCATTAGCGATGATGAACAATAGTGATTTTTTAATCAAAGATGAAAATACACATCTATTAAATAGAGGAATAAGTGATCCAATTGCAAGTATTGATGTAAAAGGTGGTGTTTTGTTACGAAATGTTGCTGAAGTTATTGGAATCAATAAAGATAAATTAAAAGAACTAAACCAACATATTAAAAGAGATTTATTACCATTAGATGAAGATACATATAGATTATATATACCATATTCAAAATTATCAAGATATAACCTAAATAAAGGAAATTTAAAATCAACTCAATATGAAATCTATAAAGTACAAAGTGGTGATACTTTAGCCTCAATAGGAAGAGAGTTTGGCTTAGGTTATAAAGTTATTCAAAAACATAATAAAATGAAAACAACAATGTTGAATATTAATCAAGAATTAATGATACCTATTGATCCAGATGTTTATAAACGACCATTAAATTATGTAGTAAAAGTTGGAGATACTTTAGGAAAAATAGCATCAAGTCATAAAGTTGCCTTTAAAAAACTGATGCAAGATAACAATTTAAAAACAAGTATGATACACATAGGAGATAAACTTGTTATCAAATTTAAATAAAACTCTATTTAGTTTATTAGTCCTTGTAGTATTTATTACGGGGTGTACTTCTAATAGATATGGATATGGTTATGCAAATAATAGTTATCGTTCTAATGGAAGTTATTCATCAAGTTATAATAGCAACAAACCTTTGCCAAATCAAACAACTTCATCGTACAGTAACTCACAAATTAGAAATAGCCAAGCGATGCACCGAGCAACAATGAGACCCTACGAGGTTTTTGGAAAAAAATATTATCCAACAGTTGCGAGAGTAAGTGACGAGTTTAGAGGAATTGCTTCTTGGTATGGTCCTAAATTTCATGCAAAAAAGACAAGTAATGGTGAGATTTATAATATGTATGCAAATACAGCAGCTCATAAAACACTTCCTATGAATACTATTGTAAAAGTTCAGAATTTACAAAATGGGAAATCAACAATTGTAAGAATCAACGATCGTGGACCTTTTGTAAGTGGTAGAATTATTGATCTTTCAAATAAGGCAGCACACGCCATTGATATGGTTAAAAAAGGTACAGCAAATGTAAAATTAACAGTACTTGGATTTAATGGAAAAATTGCGAAAACAACGGCGGAGAAAAAAGAGGTACAAAGTATGTCAAATTACTATGTACAAGTTGGTGTTTTTTCAAAAATAGAGGGTGCAAAAAGTACTAAAAGAAAATTTGACTTAGTGCTTGAAAAAGAGTATAAAGTGATTTTAAAAGATGGAGATCTTCAGGGTAAACCTGTAAAAAGAGTTTGGATTAGTGGTTTCAGAAGTGAACAAGAAGCACAAGACTTTAAAGAAAATAACAATCTTAAAACAGCTATGATTATAGCTCAGTAAGGGACAAATATGCAAGAGTTAAATAGAGTTACAAAAGAAACAAACATCACTTGTAAAATTGATGTAAACGGAACAGGTATTTCAAAAATTACAACTGGGATAGGTTTTTTTGATCATATGTTAGAAGCTTTGAGTAAACATAGTGCAATCGACCTTGAGCTACACTGTGATGGAGATCTACATGTAGATTATCACCATAGTGTTGAGGATTGTGGAATTGTTATAGGTAAACTGTTAAAACAAGAGATTTTTCCAATAGCTAATGTTGAAAGATATGGAAACGCAACAGTTGTGATGGATGAAGCAAGTGTTACATGTGCTCTTGATTTAAGTAATAGACCATATTTAGTGTATGAACTTGATGTGAATGAAAAGGTTGGCACTTTTGATGTTGAATTAGTGGAAGAGTTTTTTCATGCACTTGTAATGAATAGTGGTATAACAGCACATATCATTCAAGATAGAGGGAGAAACAAACACCACATCATAGAAGCTGCTTTTAAAGCTTTTGCTGTTGCATTAAGAAGAGCACTCATCGAAAATAAAAAACTTGGAATCCCTAGTACAAAAGGTGTATTGTAATCTATGATTGAGTTAATTGTTTTAGATGTTGATGGGACATTAACAGATGGCAAAATTATCTACACATCAAATGGTGATGAACTAAAAAATTTTGATGTAAAAGATGGTTTAGCAATTGCCTCTTGGACAAAAAAACTTAATAAAAAAGTTGCAATTATAACTGGTAGAAGATCATCACTTGTAGAAAAAAGAGCAAAAGAGTTGGGTGTAACACACCTTTTTCAAGGAGTTGATAATAAAGATGAAATTCTTGAAAATATTTTAAAAGAGGAAAATCTTACTTGGGAGCAAACTGCAGGTTTGGGTGACGATCTTAATGACTACAAAATGTTAAATAAAGTTGGATTTTCCTTTGCAGTTAATGATGCAGTTGATGAGATTAAATCTATTTGTGATGTAGTTTGTACAAAAAAAGGTGGCTTTGGCGCTGCTAGAGAGATGATTGAAATGATTTTAAAAAAAGATGAACAAAAAGAGTTAAAAGATTTATGGGTATAAATAAATTTTTAATTCTTGTTGTAGTATTCACAGTAGTTTTTTTAGTAATTGATAAAGAACAAACTGTACAAAAAGTACAAAAAGTAGAAAAACCAAAGGTAAGTTTTTATGATTCTATTATGTACGATATTACTCAAAAAAATGTTAATCAAATAGTAAAATCAAAACAAGCAGATATATATGATAAAAGAGAAGAACTTTTTGATGCAACAATAGTTGCTAAATCTGAAAAAAATAGTTATGATACGAATATAGTAAGTGGAAAAACAATAATTAAAAAAGGTGATAAAGTTCACCTAATAGGTTCTGTAAATTTACAACTAACAGATGGAACAAATGTAAAAACAGAAGAACTTTTTTATAATACAAAAACAAAAATTGCAAAAAATAGTATTGATTTTGTTGCAATTAGAGACAACGATACATTTCATGGTAATACTTTATATTTAGATGCTATAAATGAAGAGTTAAGTGCAAAACAAACAAAATTTCGTATGAAGGTTAAAAATGACTAAATTTTCGCTAGTGAGTATCATTACAATGTTGATACTTAATATAACAATGATACAAGCAGAAGAAAATTATCTTAATATAGATGCAAAACATTTCGAAGCTGAAAAACAAAAAAATGTTTTACACTTTAGAGGTGATGTTAAAATGACAAAAAACAAAGATATTTTGCTATGTCAAACTTTAGTTATTAACACCAAAGTATCACCTCTTGATAAAACAAAACAAGTGCCAAAAGACTATAAAGCAACTGGTGATGTATCATTTATCTTACATACGATTGATAATGTTTTAAAAGGAAAAGGTGATGTTGTTTACTATTATCCAGATGATAAAAAATATATAATTATAGGAAATGGATATTTAGAAGATACAAAAGAGGGTAAAAAAATAATAGCAGAAAAAATATATATCGATGAACTAACAGGTCAAACAAAAATTGATGGTGGCAAAGATAAACCGATTAAATTTAGAATGCGATTAAATGAAACTACAACAAAAGATACAAATTCAAGTAAGGCAAAAATGTGAAAAACCTTAAAATAGTAAATGCCCAGTTTTTAACATCGGCACAAAGATTAGATGATTCTCCTACCCCTGATATTGCAGAGATTGCATTTTTAGGAAGAAGTAATGTTGGAAAAAGTTCTTTATTAAATTCATTAACAAAAAGAAAGTCACTTGCTAAATCATCTTCAACTCCTGGTAAAACACAGTTGATAAACTACTTTGATGTTACATTTAAAGATTATGCAGAAGAGGGGTCAAATTATTATGCAAGATTTGTCGATCTTCCAGGATTTGGATATGCAAAAGTATCTAAATCATTGAAAAAAAATTGGCATAAGAATCTTACAGATTTTTTAGAGCAAAGGCCATCCTTACAAATATTTGTTCATTTGATTGATTCGAGGCACTCGACACTTGATATTGATAAAAGTGTTGATGAGTTTCTAAATCACATCAAACGAGGCGATCAGATTATTATTAATGCCTTTACAAAAATAGATAAACTTAAACAAACAGAAGTGCAAAAGTTGAGAAGAGATTATCCAGAAGGTATTTTTATTAGTAACCTTAAAAATAAAGGTATAGACAAGCTAGAAAAAAAGATAGCTACATATTTATTTGGAGAATAAAATGGATAAATTAGAATTTATCAAACCTGATGTATTAGACGTAAAAGCTATGCAAGAATTAGTATATGAAGATGTTGAAAATGGAAACATTTTGGATAGAAATAGCAATGAGATGGCTACAACAATTCGCTCATATACAGCAGTAAAATTAGATGATCAATTTGTTGGTTTTGTTGCAGTGCATATTCATACTGTTGAGTTAGCAGAGATACGAAGTTTAGTAGTTAAAAAAGAGTTTCGAGGAAAAAATATCGCTAAGCTTTTAATCGAAAAAGCCCTTTTAGAAGCAAAATATCTTCACTTGAAAAAGATGTTAGTTTTAACATATAAAAAAGAACTTTTTGAACATTTTGGATTTCAAGTGATTGAAAAAGCTTCACTTCCAGAAACAAAAATTTGGGCAGATTGTATTAAGTGTAAACACTTCCCAATCTGTGATGAAATAGCATTAACTTTAGAATTAGAGTAAAACTATTTTTTCTTAGAAGATAATAAATCGTCGATAACAGTTTGACGATTTGTTATCTCCAACTTCTTACAAGCGCTCGTCATCGCTTCATCTTCCCCTATAATATAACACATATTTTTTGCTCTTGTAATTGCTGTATAGAGTAGTTTTGTATTATGCATTATAAAATGTGAAAATGTCATAGGGATCAATGCTGTATCATACTCCATCCCTTGAGTTTTATGAATAGTTAGACAGTATGCTAAAGAGACAAGATTATCAAGCGTATCAAAATCATAAAATACTACCATATCATCATTTGGGTAAAGTACTATTAGTTTTGATTTTTCATGGTCTACTTTGATAACCATTCCTAGCTGTCCATTAAAAACTCTTTTTTCTACAAAATCAG
>JBATTX010000343.1:0-9537 GCA_049670825.1 Arcobacteraceae bacterium
CTATTTTATAAATAAAGAACATCGCCGTTATGCAAAAGCAAATTTAGATTTTGTCTATAAAGACACCATCACTGAAGAGAGTAAAAAAGAGATTATCTAAAATTTTTATAAAAATCTCGTTTATAATCTGTATGAATTTATCGAAAATCAAACTTTAGACTTAAAAGGCTTTGAGTCAAAGATTACAGTAGAAAATGAACATTATATTGTAGATGCACTCAAAAACAAAAGAAAAATCATTCTGATTACAGCTCATTATGGAAACTGGGAATACGGAAGTAGTTATATTCCTTTAAAATATGCTCCTACGACGATGGTAGGTCGACCTATGAATAACGAGTATCTTAATAAAGAACTCAATGATACTCGCACAAAAAATCACACGCAGATGCTTACAAAAAAAGATGCTAGTCGTGGTTTAGTAAAAGCTTTAAAAGATGATAGAGTGTTAGGTTTAGTAATTGATCAACACAATGGTTCTGGAATTGATGTACAATTTTTAGGTCATAGAGTGAAACAAGCTGATTCAACTGCGCGATTAGCATTAAAATTTGATGCTGTAATTATTCCTATTTTCTTTACTATGGAATCTTTTGGAAAATACACAGCACATTTCTACGAACCAATAGAACCAAAAGAGTTTACAAGTGAAAATAATATAGAAGAGTTAACACAAGCACAAGCAAATGTGATGCAAGAACATATACTTAAAAAGCCTGATCAATGGTTTTGGCAACATAAAAGATTTAAAGAATACCACAAAGAGATATATAAGAAGGACAACAATTCATGAAACTTACGACCACGAAACTAATTATTTTTGTATCACTATTTTTGGTGATTTTTGATAATTATTCTTTTTTTAAGAATTTGACAGATGTTTATCCTATCAATAAAGACAATTTATTGTTTTTATCTTCGTTATGTTTAGTGTTAATTTCATTAATTGTATTTTTATTTACATTAGTGAGTTTTCGATTTATTATAAAGCCTATAATGATAGTTATTGTTATGGTAAGTGCTTTTACAAACTATTTTATGAATACTTATAATGTAGTAATTGATACTACCATGATTCAAAATATTATGAATACTGATTTTAATGAATCGTTAGATCTTTTTAGTTTAAAACTTGTTGGGTATATAGTATTCTTGGGAGTTATTCCTTCTTATATAATTTTTTTTACAAAACTTGAAAAAAGAACTTTTAAAATTGAGTTTTTCTCTCGTGTAAAACTTGTAGTAGTGTCATTATTAGTAATAGGGGCTATGGTATATAGTTTAAGTAACTATTACTCTTCATTTTTTAGAGAACATAAAATATTGCGACTTTATACAAATCCAATTTTTTATATATACAGTAGTGCTAAATATATTAATGGTATTGTAAATAGTGGAAGTATAGAAGTAGAAAAAATCGGTTTAGATGCTAAAATAGAAAAATCAAATGAAAAAAAGCGTGTGGTTGTTATGGTTGTTGGTGAAGCAACACGTGCAGATAGATTTTCATTAAATGGTTATGAAAGAGAGACTAATCGATTAGTTTCGAAAGAGGGTGTTATTAATTTAGGTGAAGTATCATCGTGTGGTACATCAACAGCAGTGAGTGTTCCTTGTATGTTTTCTATTTACAATAGAAATGATTATAGTTATAAAAAACAAGTTTCTACTGAAAATGTAATAGATGTATTAACAAGAGCTGGAGTTAATGTGCTTTGGCGAGATAACAATTCAAATTGGGAAGATGTAGCCAGAGGTGCAACATACCAAAACTACAAAACAAATGAGTTTAATAAAGATTGTGAAGGTGAATGTAGAGATATGGGGATGATTGATGGACTTGATGAGTACATCAAAAATACTCAAGGTGATATTTTTATTGTTTTACATCAAATGGGAAACCATGGACCTGCATACTATAAAAGATATCCAAAAAATTTTGAAGAGTTTAAACCTGTATGTCAAACAAATCAATTAGAAAAGTGCACTCCAGAATCTATTGGAAATGCTTACGACAATACACTTCTATATACTGATTATTTCCTATCAAATGTGATTAATCTTTTAAAATCGAATGAAGAAGTAGAATCAGCAATGTTTTACATGAGTGATCATGGCGAGTCTTTAGGTGAAAATGGTGTATATCTACATGGTTTACCATATTTTATGGCTCCAAAAGAGCAAACGCATGTTGGCTCATTTTTATGGTTTTCTGAAAATTTTAAACAAAATATAGATATACAAAGTATTAAAATTAATGCAAACAATGAGTATTCTCAAGATAACCTTTTTCATACAATTTTAGGGATGATGAGTATTCAAACAGAAGTATATGATAAAAAGATGGATATCTTACAAACTAAATAAGGACAAAAATGAATAACAAACCAAAATATCACCTTTTTAAAAATACACAATATGCACTTGAGGGTTTAATTCACGCCCTTAAAACAGAAAGCTCTTTCAAGCTTGAATTAATTGCTGGTATTTTTGTATTTATTGCTATTTATTTTGTAGATGTAGAGTTGTCATATAAGTTAATTTTAATTGCAACTGCTTTTTTAGTGTTAATAGTTGAACTATTAAATAGTGCAGTTGAAAATGTTGTAGATCTTGTGACAAAAGAGATTCACCCTTTAGCAAAAAGTGCTAAAGATATTGGAGCAACAGCGGTTATGTTTAGTATTTTACTTCACATAATATGTTGGATTGCGATAATTTATAAGTTTTATATATAAAGGTTTTTTTATGGTCTTAGTTAAACAGTTACTAAAATATTATTTTTATCTTATTTTAGTTTTTTTTGTAGGTAGAGTTGCATTATTTATTGTATATTTTGATAGATTTTCTAATGATGATGTAAACTACTGGTTAAGTTTTATATATGGTTTACGAATGGATACTATTGTAGCTTCTGCTATATTAGTTATTCCAATGATTATGTTAACGATATTCCCTACAATTTTAAAAGATGTCGTTAATAAGTTTTTAAAATACTATTTTTTAATTTTTATATCATTTTTTATCTATATAGAGATAGCTACATTTCCATTCTTCTCACAATATGATGTTCGGCCAAATTATCTTTTTGTTGAGTATTTAGAGTATCCAAAAGAGGTTTTTGGAATGATTTTGGCTGATTACAAAATGGCACTTTTTATTGCATTTTGTATCATTGGGTCATTTGCATTTCTTTATTTAAAAAATTACAAAGATAGTTTTTTAGAAGTATTTCATGAGTTACATATTCACAGAATTTTGTGGTTTATACCATTATTAATAATTTTATTTATTGGTATTCGTTCATCGTTTGGGCATAGAGGTGCTAACAATTCTGATGCGATGTATTCATCAAATAGAATTTTAAATGAGGTTACAAAAAATTCATTTTATAGCATAGTTTATGCAATTTATTCTAGTAAAAAGCATAGTACAAAAGATGTAGCAAAAAGATATGGAAAAATGGATATCTCTGAAGCAATAGCACGTGTTCAAAAAAGATTAAATATTACTAATACTGATCCAAAATATATTTTAAGACGATTTGAAAAATCTCATTTTAAAGAGCATAAAAAACAAAATATTGTCATTTTTATACAAGAGAGTATGGGATATCAATTTGTAGAAGCGGTTGGAGGCGAAGCTGGTATCACTCCAGAATTCAATAAACTTGCAAAAGAGGGAATTTTATTTACAAACCTTTATTCTAATGGTACAAGAAGTATCAGAGGACTAGCAGGAACTGTTGCTGGAAACTTTTCAGTTCCAGGTAAGGGTGTATTAAAAAGAAATAAATCACAAAATGATTTTTTCACTTTAGGAAATTTATTAAAACCAATGGGATATCATACTTCATTTATCTATGGTGGTGAGAGTAGATTTGATAATATGAAAAGTTGGTTTTTAGGAAATGGTTTTTCTGAAATTATTGACCAACCAAAATTTACAGAAGCAAAATACACAGGAACTTGGGGTGTGAGTGATGGTGATGTTGTAAACAAAGCCAATAAAGAGTATGCGAAATTATATAAAGAGAATAAAAAGTTTGCATCAGTTATTTTCTCAACATCAAATCATACTCCGTTTGATTTTCCAGATGGAAAAATTAAACTAATTGATGGTGTTCCTAAAAAAAGTGTAAAAAATGCTATTAAATATGCTGATTTTGCAATAGGAGATTTTATACGCCAAGCTAAAAAAGAGGATTATTATAAAGACACTCTATTTGTAATATTAGCTGATCATAATGTTCGAGTGTATGGGGATGATATTATTCCTGTAAATATGTTTCAGATTCCGGGACTTATTTTAGGTGAAAATATTGAACCTATGAAATATAATGGCATAACTACGCAACCAGATATTTTAGCTACAGCTATTGATATGATGGGCATCGAGTCAAAAATTCCAGTGATGGGACACTCGATTTTTAGTGATAAAAAACAAAATTTGTCCTTAATGCAATTTAATGATAACTATGGATTAAGAGTTGATGATACAGTTGCTGTTATTCGACCAAATACAAAACCAATGACATTTAGATATGAAAATAAACGTTTAGTGGAAACTAAAGCAAATGACGATTTGGAACAGGATTTACTGGCTTTTGTTTTACTTTTAAATCACATTTATGAAAATAGGTTATATAAGTAGGCTATAACCTTTTCTTCCTAAAAGCTTTTATCTAGTATTTATTAATAAATTGTTAAAATGTAGATACTAGAAAGCTTACTTAGGAGTTCCATGTCTTTAAAATTTGTAGTTGCAAATAGGTTAATAAAATTAACTGGTGCACTTGTCAAGGGATTAAGTTACCCATTTCATTTTGTCTTTCCAAACTTAAGATTTACCATCCCCACACAAAGTGATCCTTTAGTTGAATCCTCAACACCTTATAAAATACCAAAAATAATATGGCAAACGAATTTTACTAATAAAGTTACATTACCTGTGTATTGTAATTATCTCTTTAATAGAATTATATCTCCGGATTATGAATATAGATACATGGGACATGAAGATAGAGAAAAATTTTTAAAAGAAAATGCTCCTGCTGAAGTATATGAAGCTTTTATGAAACTCACGGATGGTGCAGCACAAGCTGATTTGTGGAGATTATTTGTGTTGAACTTTTATGGTGGAGTATATATGGATATAGATGGACATTCTGTATGGACTCTATCTGGCCTTATCAAACCAACTGATTCAGAAGTATTTTTACTAAACAAAGAGCATTATACAAACTATTTTATTGCTACATCTCCAAATAACCCAGTTTTAAGTGATTCAATTGATTTAATTGTAGAAAATATTAAAAATAAAAGTATTGAGGGTGGTGTTTATAAACTCACTGGTCCTTCAGTTTTAAACATTGCTATTGGTGATAAAAAAGTAAACTATAGATATTATAGAGTGACTTGTACTCAAGGAAGTTTTACAAATGAACATTTTCAATATATTGATAAACCAAGAGGAAAATGGACACACGCTAAAAACGAAGATCTTTTAAAAGATTAAAAATATAGATTTAGGATACATAATAGTGAATAAAAAAAAGATATTAGTAACTGGTGGAGCTGGTTTTGTAGGAAGTAATCTTTGTGAAAGATTAGCTCAAAATGAAAATAATGATGTATATTCATTAGATAATTATTTTACAGGTAGTATAAATAATCATGTAGACAATGTTACTTATATTAAAGGGAGTACATCTGATATTTCAACTTTAATTACTTTTAATCCAGATATGGTTTATCATCTTGGTGAATACTCAAGAGTAGAACAAAGTTTTGGTGATATAGAAAAAGTATGGGAATATAACAAAGATGGAATCTTTGCTGTTTTAGAATTTGTACGGAAAGTAGGGTGTAAAATTTTGTATGCGGGAAGCTCTACAAAATATGGTGATGGAGGATTAGGTAGAAGTGCCTCTCCATATGCATGGACAAAAGCTACAAATACAGAGCTTGTTCAAAATTATGGAACATGGTTTAATGTACCATATGCGATTACATATTTTTACAACGTATATGGAAATAGGGAGATTCAAATAGGTAAATATGCAACACTCATTGCACTTTTTAAAGAGAAAATGAAAAACAATGAACCTCTTACAATTGTAAGCCCAGGTAATCAAAAAAGAAATTTTACTCATATTGATGACATTATTGATGGGCTTATACTTGTTGGAGAAAATGGATATGGTGATGAGTTTGGTATAGGAAGTCCTGAAGCGTATAGTATTAAAGAGATTGCACAAATGTATGGTGGCAGTATAGAAATGTTACCAGAGCGAGCTGGAAATAGAATGACAGCAGATGTTATGACAAGTAAAACAGAATCTCTTGGATGGAAGCCAAAAAGAAATATCAAAGAGTATATTGAAAAATCAAGGTTGAATAATTGGAATTAGTTGTTGAAAAAAAAGTTACAGTTAGTGTTATTGTCTCGGTATATAAAAACACTAATGCCTTAAATATAGTTTTAAAATCTCTTGAAAATCAAACTATTCTTCCTGATGAGATTATTATCTCAGAAGATGGTAACTCTGATGTGATGAAAGAGTTTGTAAATACATTAACTATGAAGAATATAGATATTCAACATTTAACTTGTGAAGATATTGGATGGAGAAAAAATATTGCTTTAAATAAAGCAATTGTCCAATCAAAAGGGGAATATCTAATTTTTATTGATGGTGATGTTGTTCCTCATAAGCGTTTTATTGAAGGTCATTTATATTGGTCTAAACCTATGAGAGTTTGTGCAGGTAAAAGAGCAGAGATTGGTGAAAAAATTTCTCAAGACATTTTGTCAGAAAAATTAAGTATAGATACTCTATGTAGCAAATACTTACTATGGATTAATAAACTTCACAAAGATAAAGTAAGACATTATGAAGATGGTATATACATAAAGCCAAATGGATTATTTTTTAAATATGTTGTATCTAAAAAACATATTAGTTATATAATTGGATGTAATTTTTCATGTTATAAAAAAGATTTTGAATCTATTAATGGATTTAATGAAGATTACATTTTACCATCTGTGGGTGAAGATGTAGATATTAACTGGAGATTTAGAGCTAGTGGCATTGAAGTTGTTTCTGTACGAAATATTGCAAATGTATATCATCTTTGGCACAAAAAAGGTTTTGGAGCTAATGAAGGTGAAATTAATAACAAAATATTGAAAGCAAATAAGGATATTAATAGATTTGTTTGTTTAAATGGAATAAAAAAACTATCTGATGGAGAAAAGTTATGAAAGGAATAATTCTAGCTGGTGGAAGTGGGACAAGACTGTATCCAATCACAAAAGGTGTCTCAAAGCAATTAGTTCCAATTTATGATAAACCTATGATATATTACCCACTTTCGGTATTGATGTTAGCAGGAATTACTGAAGTTTTAATTATATCAACGCCTCATGATCTTCCTAGATTTGAAGAGCTTCTTGGAGATGGCAGCGATATTGGTATGAATTTTTCTTATGTCGTACAACCAAGTCCAGATGGCTTGGCACAAGCATTTCTATTAGGTGAAGAGTTTATAGGAACTGATGATGTATGTTTAGTTCTTGGTGATAATATTTTTTATGGACATGGGTTGACACAATTATTGGCAACTTCAGTTAAAAATGCTGTTCAAGATAATAATGCTACGGTATTTGGTTATTATGTTAAAGATCCAGAAAGATATGGGGTAGCAGAATTTAATGATGATGGTGATGTTACAAGTATTGAAGAAAAACCAGTTAATCCTAAATCAAATTATGCTGTAGTAGGACTTTATTTTTATCCAAATGATGTTATTCAAAAAGCTAAACAGGTAGTACCAAGTGAACGTGGAGAGCTTGAAATCACAACTTTAAATCAAGATTATTTAAACGAAGGAAGATTAAAAGTTGAATTAATGGGAAGAGGCTATGCTTGGTTGGATACAGGTACGCATGAATCATTATTAGAAGCTTCTCAATTTATACAAACCATAGAAAATAGACAATCTTTAAAAGTTGCATGTCTTGAAGAGATTGCTTATGAAATGGGATATATTTCAAAAGAAAAACTTTTGGAACTTGCGGAACCGTTAAAAAAGAATCAATATGCTCAGTATATAATTTCTAGAGCTGAGAACGCTAAATTATGATTATTTTTAAAATATTTAAATCAAAGGATAGACTTGATTTCATCATATAATATATTAAAT
Source organism: Arcobacteraceae bacterium (assembly GCA_049670825.1). Lineage (GTDB taxonomy): Bacteria > Campylobacterota > Campylobacteria > Campylobacterales > Arcobacteraceae > JAIOSF01. The sequence goes on from JBATTX010000343.1 coordinate 8,211, forward strand.
GATAAGAATAAACTTATCAATATGTTATTTATTGGATATGCTTTTTGTTTACCAATATCTAAAGCAGGTGTAAATCTCTTTGAAATTTTAGTAATTATAATTTGGTTACTTGAGGGTAATTGGAACAAGAAAATTAAGTTATTAAAACAAAATTTATTGAGTATATCCATTCTTTTATTAATTAGTGTTAGTTTAATATCTGTTTTTTGGTCAGTAGATACCGAATATGCATTAAATTACATAGCTAAGTATAGACATTTTTTAATAATTTTAATTATGTTTACCTCCTTAAAAAAAGAATATATACAATATATTATTTCAGCTTTTTTAATGGGAATGTTTGTAAGTGAACTTATATCATATGGTATTTTTTTTGAATTGTTTAGGTATAAAAATATATCTCCAACTGATCCGAGTCCTTTTATGAGTCATACAGATTATAGTGCATATTTGGCTTTTACAAGTATTCTTATTTTAGGAAGAATTTTAAGTGTAGAGAATAGTATAAAAATAAAATTGATATATGGTTTCTTTTTTATCACAGTAACTGGTAATTTATTTATAAATGGTGGTAGAACTGGGCAAATTATTTTTGTGCTTATCCTTATCATCACATTTTTGTTAAGTTTAAAAAATAAATTTAAGGCAATTATTAATTCAATTGTGATTTTGTGTTTTATTTTCAGTTTGGCATATATTTTTAGTTCAAATTTTAAAAATCGTGCAGATTATGCTATAAATGATGTAACTAATATGATAGTTGATAATAATTTCAGTGGTAGTTTTGCTACTAGAGTGCAGTTGTGGATTGTTGGTTACGATAAAATTGTTAGTAATTCTTTAATAGGAAGTGGTATAGGAAACGAAATGGATAAAGCGGATTTGTTTTCTAAAAATAGAGATTTTAATGAAAGGGATTTGTCATATTTTTCTGATCATCATAATAGTTTTATTACATTAACTATACAACTGGGTATCTTTGGTATTCTTATTTTATATATGATTTTTTATTCATTATTTAGACTAAAATTTACAACTTTTGAATATAAATTACTTCATGTATCTTTTTGTTTGACATTTATTCTCTGGTCTATGATTGGAAATACTTTGCATTTAATGAATTCAATGGTTTTCTTTTCCTTATTTGCTGCTTTATTAAATAAAATATCTGAAATAGAAATGAAGAGTTTTACTAAATATAATGAGGTAAATTAAAATGACTTTTACTAGAACAAAAATTGAAGATGTTGTGATTATAAAGCCACAAGTTCATGGTGATGATAGAGGATATTTTGTAGAAACATTTCGTCAGGATAAACTTGAAGAA
>JBATTX010000344.1:0-1707 GCA_049670825.1 Arcobacteraceae bacterium
ATGAAAAAAGAGGGAGCACCTTTTGAAGGTGTTCTCTTTATTGGAGTAATGGTTGTTGATGGTGAACCAATTATCTTAGAGTATAATGTTCGATTTGGTGATCCAGAGTGTGAAATTTTGATGCCATTACTTGAAACACCAGTAAGTGAATTATTCTATAAAGGTGCTACAAAACAACTTGATACATTAGATATCAAAATTAAAGATGAATTTGGTGTTGCTGTTGTTATGGCTAGTGCTAATTACCCATATGGAAATAGTGAACCAGCTGAGATTATAGTTGATGAAATTCATGATGAGGAATTAAAAGCTAATTCACATATTTCATATGCAGGCGTTACTTTTGAAGATGATAAGCTTTTAGCAACTGGTGGAAGAGTTTTATTGTGTGTTGGATTTGGTGATAGTATAGAATTAGCTAGAAATAGAGCATATGCTTTATGTGGTCAAGTCCATTTTGCTGGTAAAAAAATCAGAACTGATATTGCATATCAAGCACTAAAATAAAATGAATAATAAGCCTGAGAATACTGATACGAGTGATTTAACACTAGCTTCAATGAAATCACGAGTAAAAGCTTTTGTAATAGATGATTTATCTATTACATTATTAGTTATTGTCATTTTATGGGATAAAATATCTGCTTCAAATGGTGACTTGATTGCTACAATGGTTATTATGAATGAAGCTTTTTTTCAAGTAGTGATTTTAAAATTTTTGTATCAATCATTTTTTGTTTGGTATTATGGTGCTACTATAGGAAAACTGATTGCTAAAATACGAGTGATTGATTTTGATACTTATGGAAGAATTAGTTTCATTAATTCATGCATACGATCTGCTGGAAGAATTATTAGTGAAGCAGTATTTTATTTAGGTTTTACATTGGCTTATTTTAGTGATGCAAAACAAACTTTTCATGATAAATTTGGTAAAACTTTGGTTGTAAATGCATAAAATAATTTTACTCACAATTTTTTTAACTCTTTTTGTTTTTGCTAAAGATAGTCTCAAAGATGAAAATATCCAAATTTTGGCTGAAAATTTAGAAATTAAAGATGATATTGTTAATGCAACAGGTGAAGTGGTTGTTTATTCACCAAATTATTATATTACTGCCAATCGTTTAGTATATGATAAGATAAACTCTAAACTAGAATTATTTGGTGAAGTAAATGTTATTAAAAATAATGAAGTAATAAGTTATTCACAATATATGTTTTTAGACATTAAAAATGATATCAATAGTTTAAAACCTATGCTTATGGTTGATAATACTAGTAAATTATGGTTTAACGCTGAATCAGGAGTGAAGAACAATGATTTAATTGATCTTGATAGTTCTACACTTTCAAGTTGTGATTGTTTAAATCCTGCTTGGAGTATTAGTTTTAGTAGTGGAGATATGAATACTACTGATAAATGGGTTAATACATATAATACAACTTTATATATTCAAAATGTTCCTGTATTTTATACTCCATATTTTGGATTTCCTACGGATACGACAAGACGAACAGGTCTTTTAAAACCAACAGTTGGTTATTCTAAAACTGAAGGTTTTATGTATGCTCAGCCTATATATTATGCTCCACAGTTAAATTATGATTTTGAATATACTCCTCAAATAAGAACAAATAGAGGAAAAGGAAATAGTTTAAAATATCGATATGTTGATTCAAGATATTCCTCTTTAAAAATAGAAG
>JBATTX010000345.1:0-3804 GCA_049670825.1 Arcobacteraceae bacterium
CAGAGGTACTTCGAGAGCGTATAAAACTGAGAACAAAAATCATGATTGAAGATGGTATTATTGATGAAGTGATAGCTTTAGAAAAAGAATATACCCGAGCACCAAATTGTATGAGTAGTATAGGAATCGTTGAAACGCTTGATTATCTTGATAGTAAAATCAATAAAACAGAGTTAGAAAACCTTATTGCAATCCATACAGCGCAACTTGCAAAAAGACAACGGACATTTAACAAATCACAATTTAAAAATATTCAAAAACAGAGCTTAGAAAAAATGGAAGCTTTAATACTATCGAATTACTAAATCCTGCTACTTAATTGCTATTCTTTAATTTTATAATAGCCTAATTTAGTTATAAATCGCTCAACGGAATAGTAATTGTAAGTTCCTATTTACGCAGAATAAGGTATTATCTGTAGTAATATAGATTATAATTTTTCAAAAAGAAATTACTTAAGTTTAACCTATAAGGGGGAAAAATGGAACATATGGATTTCGCACATCCTTATTTTGGTGCATTTTTAATGTTTGTATTAACATTTGGTGCATTTCTTGCAACAACAATGTTATCACGATTTGTTGGTGGTAAGTTAGCAAGAAAAGATACAGAAAAGCTAAAATCTACACTTTATGAGTGTGGACCAGAGGTAACAAAACAACCAAATACTGTATCTGTTCAGTTTTATCTTATGGCTTTGTTATTTATTCTTTTTGATGTAGAGATTATCTTTATGTTTCCATGGGCTGTAGACTTTAAAGTTTTAGGTTGGTTTGGTTTTGTAGAGATGCTTTTATTTATACTTTTATTAACAATCGGATTTATATACGCTTGGAAAAAAGGAGCCCTCGAATGGCACAGCATAAAGTAAACTATTTTGCGGACGCTGGTACACCAGTTAAATTAACAGCTGTAGATAAAATAGTAAATTTTGGTCGAAGTAATTCACTTTGGCCGATGACTTATGGACTTGCATGTTGTGCAATCGAAATGATGGCAGCAGGTGGCTCACGATTTGATTTCGATAGATTTGGAACCATTTTTAGAGCTAGTCCAAGACAATCTGATGTTATTGTGGTTGCTGGAACATTAACAAAAAAACATGCCGAATTTATGAGAAGATTATATGATCAAATGCCTGATCCTAAATGGGTTATCTCTATGGGAAGCTGTGCAAATACTGGTGGTATGTTTAATACATATGCAACAGTGCAAGGTGTAGATAGAGTAATACCCGTAGATATCTATCTTCCAGGGTGTGCCCCAAGACCTGAAACTTTACAATATGCATTGATGATGTTACAACAAAAAATAAGAAGAGAGCCTTCACGAATGGCTCAAAGAGCAAAAAGGTTAATCTAGATGAGAGCATATAAACCAAAAGATGATGTTCAAGCAAAATCGTATTATAGTGATAGATTTTTTGTAAAACCTGCACTTCCTCGAAAACTAGTTGAAACTGATCTTATTTTCAAAAGTGATTTAGAAAGTGTGCAAACTATCATAGAGGTTTTAGAATCATATATTGAGTTAGAACATTTAGTATTGATAATTAAACCTGACGACAATGTAAAAGTGATATCTCATCTAAAAAACAACTGTTCATACGATTTTATGATAGAACTTACTGCTGTAGATTATATAGCAAAACGAGGTGGTTTTGAAATCGTGTACGAGATGCTTTCAACCGAAAAAAGAAAAAGAGTACGAATTAAAACATTTATTTTAAAAGATGCAACAATCCAAACAATAGAACCATTATTTAGAATGGCAGATTGGGGTGAGAGAGAGATGTTTGATATGTATGGTGTAAAAGTTGTAGGTCACCCAAATCTCAAACGAATCCTTATGCCAAATGACTGGCATGGTCACCCATTATTAAAAACATATCCTTTACATGGTGATGAGGCAGCATCATGGTATGAGGTGGATAAAATTTTTGGTAAAGAATCACGAGATGTAATTGGTCCAGAACTAAGAGATTCAGCTTGTGTTGATAGATACGATACAAGTAGATTTGCACGACTTGGACATGAGGTATCAAAAGGGGTTCCTATTAGTGAAGGAAACGAACCAGATACTCCTATACGATATCAAGAAGAGGGTGGAGTAAAACTATTTGGTGTACGCCTTGTGACACCATTTGATGAGATAGATAAAGTAGATTTAAAGAAGAGGAAATAAGATGCAACAAAGTAATAGACTAAAACCTTTTTTTGAAAATATCAATTTCGAAAGAGAAGATAATACAATGGTTGTTAACTTTGGACCACAACACCCCTCAGCTCACGGTCAATTACGACTTATGTTGGAGCTTCAAGGTGAAGAGGTAACTAAAGCATATCCTGATGTAGGGTACCTTCATAGAGGTATTGAAAAAATGGGTGAAAATATGATTTATAATGAGTTTTTACCTACAACAGATAGAATGGACTATATCGCATCTACTTCAAATAATTATGGATATGCACTAGCTGTTGAAAAGCTATTGGGTATAGAAGCACCAAGACGAGCTGAAGTGATACGAACAATGCTTTTAGAACTCAATAGAATCATCTCACATCTATTTTGGTTAGCTACTCATGCGCTTGATGTTGGTGCAATGTCAATTTTTCTTTATGCCTTTAGAGAAAGAGAATATGCAATGGACTTAATGGAAGATTATTGTGGTGCTAGACTTACTCATAGTGCTGTAAGAATTGGTGGTGTTCCTTTAGATTTACCAAAAAATTGGCTGAAAGATTTAGAAAAATTTCTTGTGACATTAGAATCTCAAATTCCTATTTATGAAGGGTTATTAACAAAAAATAGAATTTGGAAAATGAGACTTGAAAATGTTGGGGTACTTTCTGTTGAGATGGCTAAATCTTGGGGAGTTACTGGTATTGGACTTCGTGGAAGTGGAGTAAAATGGGATTTAAGAAAAGAGATGCCTTATGGTCTTTACTCTGAACTTGATTTTAATATTCCTGTTTCTGATAAGTGTGACTCATATGGAAGATACAAGTGTTATATGCAAGAGATGTATGAATCTTCAAAAATATTAAAACAACTTATCCCTATGTATGACGAATCAGACACACAACTTATGGCACATAGTCCAGAGTATATCTCTTGTAGTAAAGAGGAGATGATGACTCAAAACTATTCGTTGATGCAACACTTTGTGCTAGTAACTCAAGGGATGCGTCCACCAGTAGGGGAAGTATATGTAGCAACAGAATCTCCAAAAGGGGAGCTAGGATTTTATATCATCTCTGATGGAACTCCTTACGCGTATAAGTTAAAATGTAGAGCACCTAGTTTTTGGCATACAGGACTTTTAGCTGATCTGCTTCCAGGTCATCAGCTTGCCGATGTGGTTACAATTATTGGTAACTTAAATATTGTATTTGGTGAGGTTGATAGATAATGAAAAGATTTGACTTACGAGATTTAAAAAATGAATTTATACCACGAATGGTTGAGTTGATGAATAGCGAGATTCAAGATGGCGAAAATGCAATTTTCATGTTTGAGATTGGAGATTTTTCAGGGGTACAAGCATCAGCCGATTGTGTCAAAGAGAACAACTGGACATTGATGAACTCAATTAAATTTAATGAAGTAGACTGGACATTGGTTGTAAAAAAAGAGCAACCAGTAGTTACAGAAACAGAAGAAACAAACTAACCTGTAAGGAGCGATTATGAATAGTAATAAGATACAAGTAGAGAATTTTATGGATTTTAATAGTGATGCTATTATTACTATAGGTACAAGAATATCAGTTGATCATCCAAAGGTAAAAACATATATTGATAG
>JBATTX010000346.1:0-1817 GCA_049670825.1 Arcobacteraceae bacterium
TTGGATAATCAACTCTATTAAGTATGTGTTTAATACAATTTAGTCTTGCTGCTTTTTTATTGTCACTTCGTACAATAGTCCAAGGACTGGTTTCTGTATTTGAAGCCATAATCATAGAGAATTTAGCTATGGTATATTTGTCCCATAGTTGTTGTGATTCTTTATCTACGGGGCTTAATTTATATTGTTTTAAAGGATCAGTTTCTCTTTTTTTGAATCTTCTACCTTGTTCATGTTTTGAAACAGAAAAGTAAAATTTTAAAAGTGTAATTCCAGATTTCACAAGCATATCTTCAAACTGAGGTACTTCTCTTAAAAATTCATGGTGCTCTTCAGATGTACAAAATCCCATAACTGGTTCAACACCACCTCTGTTGTACCACGATCTATCAAATAACACAATCTCACCTGCACTTGGAAGGTGTTTTGTGTATCTTTGAAAGTACCATTGTGTGGTTTCTTGATCACTAGGCTTTTCTAATGCAACAACTCTTGCTCCTCTTGGGTTCAGATGTTCAGTTATTCTCTTAATTGTTCCACCTTTTCCAGCAGCATCACGACCTTCAAAAATCATAAGAACTTTTAATCCTTGTTCTTTAACATGGTTTTGAAACTTTAATAATTCAATTTGTAACTGAGTAAGTTCTTTCTCATAATTTAAAGTTTCTTTTTTAACCCAAATTTGAACTTTATCACCTTTTTCTTTCATCTTTTTTCTTTTTCGATTGAAATTATTTGATTGATGTTTTGAATTTTTATGAGTATCTATCTCTTCGCTATCTTTAAATTCTTCGTTTATTATTTGTCTACCTTTTCCCATTTGAAACCTTTTTTGAATTATTGCAATTAGTGTAGCTAAATCTGCTTTACAAATCGATTACATCAATCTAATTAAGGTTCTTTTCGATAAAATGAATACATGAACAAATTAGATTTTTTAAAATTACCAAAAAATATAAAAGAATTAGAGATACAACCAATATTAGACAATTTATATTTTTATTCATATCATTGTAAATATTTAAAAAAAATACAAACAAATAATATAGATAAAGAGGATCCTCATTATATTAGTACTTATAGTAGTTTTATTGGGGAAGTATATGAAAATATTATTTATGAGTTATTGATTAAATATGCAATTGAAACAAAAGAGATTACTAGTTTTATATTAAAAGGTCCACATCAAAACAAATATGAAAATTTGAAAAATGGACTAATGATAGATAGAAATTCTCAGATAGTTTACAAAGCTGGATATAAAGATGTAACAGAGTTTGATGCTCTTTTTTTTACAAAAGACAGTGTATGTTTCGTAGAAAGTACGATTGTAAAAACAACAACAAGTTTACGAAAAAGATTAAAGAAGAAAAAAGCTCTATTAGAGGTACTTTTCCCAAAATTACGTATTACAGCCTTAATTATTTTAAGTGAGGGAGCATTAGGTGTTAATGTTTTTCCAAAATACTGTAAAGTATGGGTTACAGATTCATTAACAGATGAAAAACTGATTAATGATTTGATTTACAACAATAGTAAAAATGGTAAAAAATTTATAACATATACTGATGAAAAGTTACACCACTCTAATGATGTGAGTCTTGTAACTTTTAAATATTTTGACACAATATCTTGGATTTTACGTAATGTGAGAAAAGATACAAAAAATATTTTAGATTTTGAATTTTTAAAAAATGAGAAAATACAAAGATACTTTGAAATTTTCAGTAAATTTTATATTGGGCATGTAACTAGCGAAACGTTTGTACAATTGTTACAATACATGAATATTGAAAATATTTCAGAAGATATTCCAC
>JBATTX010000347.1:0-2089 GCA_049670825.1 Arcobacteraceae bacterium
GTTGGTTCAATAGCTTTTAGAATGGTATCTTCTAGTTTATAGATATCAATTGGTTTGAGAACATAAGAACTAATATTTAACTCTATAGCTTGCATAAGAAAATCTCTTTCTTGATGTGCTGATGTGATAATGATAGGTATCTCTTTGTTGACTTCTCTAATTTTTTGAATCATCCCTATACCATCTAATTGTGGCATTTTTATATCTGTGAGGATTAAATCAATTTCTCCAGATGAGTTTTGAAAAATCTCTAGTGCTTCTTTTCCATTTTTTGCACAAATAACATTGATATTAAATAGATTCAGACTTTCTGTTATCCCTTCTTGAATGAGCATCTCATCTTCGGCATACAGCACAGTAATATCTTTTATCATTTCCCTATTTATCATAATATCTCTTTTCAAATTTTCTATCATACTCAGTATGTATATAATTGATATTTTAATGTAATACATTGATGTAAGAAATAAAATGATAACATAACTAATATTTTATCTACGAAATTAGATCGATTTAAGAGTTGAAAGGTTTGAATGGATTATCCGTTATTAAAAAAATATACGAGAAATATAAATGTACTTTTTGTTGAAGATGATATCTATTTTAGAAAAGAATTTTCAGAATTACTCCAAGATATTTTCCCAAAAGTGGTAACTGCTGTGGATGGACTAGATGCTTTAAATAAGTATAAAGAGTATTATGCACAAACCAGTAAGTATTTTGATTTGATTATTTCAGATATAAAAATGCCAAATTGTGATGGTGTTGAACTTGTTGATTCTTTGTATAAAATCAATAAAGAACAATTGGTCATTATCTTATCTGCAAGAAATGAGTTTAATTATCTTCTTCCTTTAGTAAATCTAGGAATACATCAGTTTTTTACAAAACCTATTGACTATACAAATTTTTTAGATGATATGTTTAAATTATGCAATCAAATATATCATAACAACTTAAACAATAATCACAATATCGTGCAAATAAATGAATCTTTGCATTGGGATAAAACTAAACTACAGTTAATAGAAGAAGATAAAACAGTTGATTTAACGAAAAATGAGATACGATTTGTTGAAGCTATGTTATCTAAAAATGGGCAAATATGTACGGTGGATAGTTTACTAAATACAATATGGTTTGATGATTTTGATCTTGATGCTGATGTGTCTAATTTGAAAAGTCTTATTTATCGTTTACGAAAAAAAGTGCCAGATTTACATATAAAAAATATTTATGGAATGGGTTATATTCACGATTCTAAATAATTATCTATGGATGACAATTGATATATAAAGAGGAAAACCTCTTTATATTATTATTTTAAAAGTGGATCAGTAACTCCAAGTAGATACATCCCAACTAGTCCTAAAATACCTGCAACTAAACAGTAGTATAGTGTAGGAATAATTGTTCTTCTCAATGTTTCACCCTCTTGGTCAAGTAATCCAACAGTAGCACTAGCTGCAACAACATTGTGAATTGCTATCATATTTCCAGCAGCAGCACCTACTGCTTGAAGTGCAATCATAAATGCTGTAGATAATCCTAATGCATCTGCTACACCAAATTGGAACTGAGATAACATCATATTTGAAACTGTGTTAGACCCAGCAATAAATGCTCCAAGTGCTCCAACCATTGGTGCAAATAATGGATAGATATCACCAACTGAAGTAGCCACAAAGTTTGCCATAGCAACTGGCATAGAATCAAATCCTGAGGCATTTACCCCTGAGTTAATCAAAATTCTTACTAATGGAATAGTAAATACAAGAACAAAACCAGCTCCAAGCATAACTTTTGAAGACTCACTTACCGCTTCTTTTAACTCTTTAAATTCCATTTTGTGTAAAAAGAAAGTTAATAAAACACCAAATACTAAAATGCCACCTGGTAAATATAGTGGAGTAATAGTGTATCCTAAACCTTCACCTAAAATATCTTTAAATGGAATAACCCAAGATTTTACAAATGCTTTTGCATCATCCGAAACTCTTGTAAGTACTAAAATAGCTGCAACTAATACATATGGTATCCACGCTTTTGTTAAAGACATTGGAACTTTTGCACTCATTGAGTCAAGTTT